>JAIWOM010000039.1 GCA_020216895.1 Microcella sp. | reverse complement strand
ACCCGCACGAGCGGCTGCAGACCGGCGGCGAGTACCAGTGGCGCCGCGAGGGCCCGCCGCACCTGTTCAACCCGGAGACCGTCTTCCGGCTGCAGCACGCGACCCGCGCCAAGCGCTACGACATCTTCCGCGACTACACCCGGGCGGTCGACGAGCAGGCCGAGAACCTCATGACGCTGCGCGGCCTGTTCCGCCTCAAGACCGAGGAGCGCGAGGCCGTGCCGCTCGACGAGGTCGAGTCGGTCGAGTCGATCATCCGTCGGTTCACGACCGGCGCGATGAGCATGGGCGCGATCAGCCCCGAGATGCACGAGACCCTCGCGATCGCGATGAACCGCATCGGCGGCCGCAGCAACACGGGGGAGGGCGGTGAGAGCCCCGAGCGCCTGCTCGACCCCGAGAAGCGCAGCGCGATCAAGCAGGTGGCCTCGGGCCGCTTCGGCGTGACGAGCCTCTACCTCACGAACGCCGACGACATCCAGATCAAGATGGCGCAGGGCGCCAAGCCCGGCGAGGGCGGCCAGCTGCCGGCCAACAAGGTGTACCCGTGGATCGCGCGTCTCCGGCACGGCACCCCGGGTGTCGGGCTGATCTCGCCGCCGCCGCACCACGACATCTACTCGATCGAGGACCTCAAGCAGCTGATCTTCGATCTCAAGCGCTCGAACCCCTCCGCGCGCGTCCATGTCAAGCTGGTCAGCCAGTCGGGCATCGGCGCGGTCGCGGCGGGCGTGGCGAAGGCGAAGGCCGATGTCGTGCTCATCTCGGGTCACGACGGCGGCACCGGGGCGAGCCCGTTGAACTCGCTCAAGCACGCGGGCACCCCGTGGGAGCTCGGTCTCGCCGAGGCGCAGCAGACGCTCATGCTCAACAACATGCGCGGCCGTGTCACGGTGCAGGCCGACGGGCAGATGAAGACCGGGCGCGACGTCATCATCGCCGCGCTGCTCGGCGCCGAGGAGTTCGGCTTCGCGACGGCGCCCATGGTGGTATCGGGCTGCATCCTCATGCGCGTCTGCCACCTCGACACCTGCCCCGTCGGGGTCGCCACGCAGAATCCGGAGCTGCGCAAGCGCTTCACCGGCACGCCCGAGTTCGTCATCACCTTCATGGAGTTCCTTGCCCAGGAGGTGCGCGAGTACCTCGCCGCGCTCGGCTTCCGCACCCTCGAGGAGGCGATCGGGCGCGCCGATCTGCTCGATGTCGACCGCGCCGTGCGGCACTGGAAGGCCGACGGGCTCGACCTCGCGCCCATCCTGCAGGGCCCCGTCTTCCCGGAGGACGCGCCGCGCACCAAGCAGGAGGAGCAGGACCACGAGCTCGATGAGCACTTCGACAACGAGCTGATCCGGCTGAGCGCCGACGCCCTCGACCACGGGGCGCCCGTGCGCATCGACCTGCCGATCCGCAACACGGAGCGCGCCGTCGGCACGATGCTCGGCCACCACGTGACGAAGCGCCACGGCGAGCTCGGGCTCGCGCCGGACACGATCGACGTGACCCTCAGCGGATCGGCCGGGCAGAGCCTCGGCGCCTTCATGCCGCGCGGCATCACGCTGCGGCTGTACGGCGACAGCAACGACTACGTCGGCAAGGGGCTCTCCGGCGGACGCGTCATCGTGCGACCCCCGCGCGAGGCAGTGTTCCACGCCGAGCGCAACGTCATCGCGGGCAACGTCATCGGCTACGGCGCGACGAGCGGCGAGCTGTTCATCCGCGGCATCGTCGGAGAACGGTTCCTCGTCCGCAACTCCGGAGCGACGGCCGTCGTCGAGGGTGTGGGCGACCACGCTCTCGAGTACATGACCGGCGGTACCGCGGTGATCCTCGGCACCACCGGCCGCAACCTCGGCGCGGGCATGTCGGGCGGTGTCGCCTACGTGCACGACCTGCGGCCCGAACGGGTCAACGGCGACGCGCTCGCGACCGGCGAGCTCACGCTGCTGCCGCTGGACGACGAGGACCACGCCCTGGTGGCCGCGCTCCTCAAGCAGCACCACGACGAGACCGAGTCCGCCCTCGCCGCCCGGCTGCTCGCCGATGGCGACGCGGCGCTCGACCGGTTCGTGAAGGTGCTGCCGCGCGACTACGCGGCCGTGCTCGCCACGCGGCAGACCGCGCTCGACGAAGGCCTCGACCCCGATGGCGACATCGTGTGGGGCCGCATCCTGGAGGTGACCGGTGGCTGACCCCCGCGGCTTCATCGACGTGCCGGAGCGCGAGCTCCCGCCGCGTCGTCCCGTCCCGCTGCGTCTCATGGACTGGAAGGAGGTGTACGAGCAGGGCGATCCTGCTGTGCTCCGCCGCCAGGCCGGCCGCTGCATGGATTGCGGCATCCCGTTCTGCCACCAGGGCTGTCCGCTCGGCAACCTCATCCCCGAGTGGAACGACCTTACCTGGCGCGGCGAGGGCCGTCAGGCGATCGAGCGGCTGCACGCGACGAACAACTTCCCCGAGTTCACCGGCAAGCTGTGCCCCGCCCCGTGCGAGTCCTCGTGCGTGCTGGGCATCAACCAGCCCGCGGTGACCATCAAGCAGGTCGAGGCATCGATCATCGAGCAGGCCTGGAACAACGGCTGGGTGCAGCCGGTTCCGCCCGAGCGGCTCACCGGCAAGACCGTGGCTGTCGTCGGCTCCGGGCCCGCCGGCCTCGCGGCCGCGCAGCAGCTGACCCGCGTCGGGCACACGGTCGCCGTCTTCGAGAAGGACGACCGCATCGGCGGCCTGTTGCGGTACGGCATCCCCGATTTCAAGATGGAGAAGCGGCACCTGGATGCCCGGCTCACGCAGATGCAGGCCGAGGGCACCCGGTTCCGCGCCGGCGTCGAGATCGGCGTCGACATCACCTGGGACGAGCTGCGCACACGCTACGACGCCGTCGTCATCGCGACCGGCGCTCCGGAGCCGCGCGACCTGGCGATTCCCGGGCGCGACGCCCTGGGCATCCACTTCGCGATGGAGTACCTCACCCAGGCGAACCGCTTGCAGGCCGGCGACACCGTGCCGAACCAGATCACGGCGGAGGGCAAGCACGTGGTCGTGCTCGGCGGCGGTGACACCGGCGCCGACTGCATCGGCACCGCGCACCGTCAGGGTGCACTGAGCGTGACCAACCTCGCGATCGGCAAGCAGCCGCCGAGCGAGCGACCGGAGAGCCAGCCCTGGCCGATGCAGCCCACCCTCTTCGAGGTGCAGAGCGCGCACGAGGAGGGCGGGGAGCGCGTCTACCTCGCCTCGACCGTCGAGTTCCTGACCACCGAGGCGGGAGAGGTGCGGGCGATCCGCGTGGCCGAGACCGAGTACCGCGACGGCCGCCGGGTGCCCAAGGCCGGTACGGAGCGCGAGATCCCCGCGGACCTCGTGCTCCTCGCCCTCGGCTTCACCGGCGCGCGCCGCGGAACCCTCGACGAGCAGCTGGGACTGCCCTACGAGCAGAACGGAGTCATCGCGCGCGAGAGCGACTACACGACCGGGCAGCCGGGCGTGTTCGTCGCGGGCGACGCCGGTCGCGGCGCCTCGCTCATCGTGTGGGCGATCGCCGAGGGCCGTGCCGCCGCCGCCGCGGTCGACGCCTACCTCCAGGGCGAGAGCGAGCTTCCCGCGCCCGTCCGAGCGACCGACCGGCCGCTGACCGTCTGAACGCCCGCCGTCCGAACTCCCGCCGTCTGAACACCGACAACCCGAACCCTGCACCACCCCTCCCACCACCACCCCACGTAAGGAACCCATGAGACGCGCGAAGATCGTCGCCACCCTCGGGCCGGCGACATCCAGCTACGAGAACATCCGGGCCATCATCGAGGCGGGCGTGAACGTCGCCCGCATGAACCTCAGCCACGGCAGCTACGAGGTGCACGAGGAGGTCTACCGCAACGTGCGGCAGGCCGCCGCCGACGCCGGCCGCCCGGTCGCGGTGCTGGTCGACCTGCAGGGCCCGAAGATCCGGCTGGGCAAGTTCGCGGACGGCCCGCACGAGCTCGCCGAGGGCGACATATTCACGATCACGACCGAGGAAGTGCTCGGCACCAAGGAGCTGTGCGGGACCACCTTCAAGGGCCTGCCGTCCGATGTGAAGCCGGGCGATTTCCTGCTGATCGACGACGGCAAGGTCAAGGTCAAGGTGCTCGACACCGACGGCGTGCGGGTGCGGACCGAGGTCATCGTCGCCGGACCGGTGTCGAACAACAAGGGCATCAACCTCCCCGGCGTGGCGGTCAACGTCCCCGCGCTGTCGGAGAAGGACGAGGACGACCTGCGCTGGGGCCTCAAGCTCGGCGCCGACTACATCGCTCTGTCGTTCGTGCGCAATGCCTCCGACGTCAACCGCGTGCACGCGATCATGCGCGAAGAGAATCGCTTCGTGCCGGTCATCGCGAAGATCGAGAAGCCGCAGGCGGTGGATGCTCTCGAGGAGATCGTCGACGCCTTCGACGGCATCATGGTCGCCCGTGGCGACCTCGGCGTCGAGCTGCCCCTCGAGGCGGTGCCGATCGTGCAGAAGCGGGCGGTCGAGCTGGCGCGCCGCATGGCCAAGCCGGTGATCGTCGCCACGCAGATGCTCGAGTCGATGATCAGCAACCCGATCCCGACCCGCGCCGAGACCTCGGATGTCGCCAACGCGGTGCTCGACGGCGCGGACGCCGTGATGCTCAGCGGCGAGACCAGCGTGGGGGAGTTCCCCGTCATCACGGTCTCGACGATGGCGCGCA
The DNA here is from genome assembly GCA_020216895.1 of Microcella sp. Lineage (GTDB taxonomy): Bacteria > Actinomycetota > Actinomycetes > Actinomycetales > Microbacteriaceae > Microcella. The sequence goes on along the minus strand of JAIWOM010000039.1, from coordinate 5,015 downwards.
TCGTCGCCTCCACCGAGGAGCACGGGCTCGAGCGCATCCCGCCGCTCGGCACCAAGCCGCGCACCCAGGGCGGCGCGATCACGCTGGCGGCGGCCGAGGTCGCCGACTTCGTCGACGCGAAGTACGTCTGCGTGTTCACCGAGTCGGGCGACTCGGCCCGCCGCATGTCGCGGCTGCGGTTCCGCATCCCGATGAAGGCGTTCACGCCGCTGGAGAGCATCCAGCGCCGCATGTCGCTGACCTGGGGCATCGAGTCGTTCCTCGTCGAGCGCGTCACCCACACCGACGCGATGTACCGCCAGGTCGACGAGGTGCTGCTGCGTGAGGGCCTGGCCGACATCGGCGACAAGGTCGTCGTGATCTCGGGCTCGCCTCCCGGAATCCCGGGGTCGACCAACGACCTGCGCGTGCACGTCGTGGGCGACGCCATTAACGCCGTCGCGCCCGTCTGGCAGAGCGGCGAGTCCGCCGACTGATCACCGGATGCTCGAAAGGCCGTTCCCCCCGGGGAACGGCCTTTCGCGTACCGGCTGTGGGCGCGATGCATCGCATCGCGCTGGGGGCAGCTCGGTCGAAGCCGGGCTCAGGGGTAGAGGATTCTGTACCGGCTGTGGGGCTCGAACCCACACGTCCTCTCGGACAACGCATTTTGAGTGCGCCGCGTCTACCATTCCGCCAAGCCGGCCCGGGCCGTCGAGGCCCTGGGCCATGACGATACCGTAGGCTTTTCGCCGTGAGTGACCAGGACCAGACCGCCACCGCCCCGCGTCGTGTCGTCGTTGCAGAGGACGAATCCCTCATCCGCATGGACATCGTGGAGATCCTCCGCGACAACGGCTTCGACGTCGTGGGGGAGGCCGGCGACGGGGAGACCGCGGTCGCTCTGGCGACCGAGCTGCGGCCCGACCTCGTCGTCATGGATATCCGCATGCCGAAGCTCGACGGCATCGAGGCCGCGAAGCGCCTCTCCGAGAACCACATCGCCCCCGTCGTGCTCCTGACCGCGTTCAGCCAGAAGGAGCTCGTCGAGCAGGCGGTCGAGGCCGGTGCCCTCGCCTACGTCGTCAAGCCGTTCACCCCGAACGACCTGCTGCCCGCGATCGAGGTCGCCCTCAGCCGCTACCAGCAGATCGTCACCCTCGAGGCCGAGGTCGCCGACCTCGTCGAGCGCTTCGAGACGCGCAAGCTCGTCGACCGCGCGAAGGGCCTGCTCAACGAGCGCATGGGCCTCACCGAGCCGGAGGCGTTCCGCTGGATCCAGAAGGCGTCCATGGACCGCCGCACGACCATGCAGGCCGTGGCGCAGGCGATCATCGAGCAGCTGGGGCCGAAGAAGGACGCGCCGAAGAAGTCCGGCTCGTCGGCCGACGCGGCGACCGACGCCGTCGAGTAGCCCGCGGGCACGCCCAGTCGGCGCCCGCATCCGTCGGCGTCGTCAGCGGTCGCGGAGCATGTTCGTCATGCGCACCGTCGAGAGGCGGCGCCCCTCCTCATCGGTCATGACGATCTCGTGCGTGCACAGCGTGCGGCCGAGGACGAGGGCAGTGCACGTGCCGGTGACGAGCCCGGAGGTGATCGACCGGCTGTGGGTCGCGTTGATCTCGATGCCGACGGCGTAGCGCCCGGGCCCCGCATGGATCGCGGAGGAGATCGAGCCGAGGCTCTCGCCGAGCACCACGTGCGCGCCGCCGTGCAGCAGGCCTATGACCTGCGTGTTGCCCTCGACCGGCATGGTGGCGACGCTGCGCTCGGCCGACAGTTCGAGGAACTCGATGCCCATCTTTCGGGTGAGCGCGCCGCCACCGGTTCCGACGAGCCGCTCGACGAGCTCGGGGTCGAGGTCGGGGGGCAGGATGGTCATGCGGCCTCCGGGCGACCGTCCGCCGGGCACGAGGCTCGGCACCGGTCTCGAGATCGGGTCGGAGAGCCTGAGTAGGCTGGCCGACGTGTCGGACTCCGCAAAGCCTACCCTTCTGCTCATCGACGGCCATTCGCTGGCCTTCCGAGCGTTCTACGCGCTCCCGGTCGACAGTTTCGTGACCCGCGACGGGCAGCACACGAACGCCATCCACGGCTTCCTGTCGATGCTGCTGAGCCTCCTCGCGAAGGAGAAGCCGAGCCACCTGGGCGTCGCGTTCGACATCTCGCGGTACTCCTTCCGCACGCGCGAGTACCCCGAGTACAAGGGCACCCGCGGCGAGACGCCGCCCGAGTTCATGGGGCAGGTGCCGCTACTGCAGGAGGCCCTCGCGGCCATGAGCATCCCCACGATCACGAAGGAGGATTTCGAGGCCGACGACATCCTCGCCACCCTCGCGACGCAGGCGGCGGCCGACGGCTTCCGGGTGCTGGTGGTGTCGGGCGACCGCGACACGATCCAGCTCGTCACCGACGACGTGACCCTGCTGTACCCGAGCGCGCGCGGGGTCGCCGAGCTGAAGCGCTACGACCCCGACGCGGTGCGCGAGCGCTACGGCATCAACCCCGAGCAGTACCCCGAGATCGCCGCGCTCGTCGGCGAGACGAGCGACAACCTGCCCGGCATCGACAAGGTCGGCGAGAAGACGGCCGTCAAGTGGATCACCCAGTACGGCTCGCTCGAGGGCATCTTCGCCCACATCGACGAGATCGGCGGCGTCGTCGGGCAGAACCTCCGCGACCAGCGCGACCGCGCCGAGCGCAACCGCCGCCTCAACCGCCTGGTCACCGATGTCGAGTTGCCGCTGCGCCCGCACGACCTCGACCGGCGGCCGATGGACGTGCCCGCCGTGCGCGAAGTGTTCGAACGCCTCCAGTTCCGCACGCTCACCGAGCGGGTGCTGAAGATCGCCGAGGCGGAGGGCGCCGACATGGGCGAGCCCGCCGACGCGGCTCCGCGCACCGACCTGCCCGCCGTGCGCACCCTCGTCGACGAGGAGCTCGCGACCTGGCTGGCCTCGACGGCGGGTCACGAGGTCGCCGTGATCGTGGATGCCCCCCACGGCGACCTCGCCGCCTTCGGGCTCGCCACCGCGACCGAGAGCGTGCAGGTCAACTGGGCCGCGCACCGGCCCGACTACGCCGCTCTCGAGGCGTGGCTCGCCTCGGACGCCCCTAAGCTGCTCGCCGACGTCAAGACGGCCGCGGGCGTGCTCGCCGGCCTCGACATCGCCCTGAACGGGGTGGTGTGGGATTCCCGCCTGGCCGCGTGGCTCGCACGCCCGGGCGCGAAGTCGTACGACCTCGCCGACCTCGTGCACGACGCGCTCGGCGAGAGCATCCCGCAGCCCGACCCGAACCAGCTGGTGCCCGATACGAGCGCCATCAGCCCCGCGACCGTCGCCTGGTTCCTGCACCGTCTCGTCGGCGTGCAGCGGGCAACCCTGCCCGAGGGCGGCACCCGGGTGCTGACCGAGATCGAGCTGCCGGCGGCGCCGGTGCTCGCGGGCATGCAGCGCACGGGCATCGCGATCGACCGCGCGGCGCTCGACGCCGTCGGTGCCGAGCTGACGGCCACGGCCGAGCAGCTCGCCCAGCAGGCGTACGCCGAGATCGGGCGCGAGGTGAACCTCGGCTCGCCGAAGCAGCTGCAGGAGGTGCTGTTCGACGAGCTCGGCATGCCGAAGACGCGCGCGACGAAGACCGGCTACTCGACCGACGCCGCGGCCCTCGCGGACCTCCAGGAGGCGCACCCGCACCCCTTCCTGGGCCTGCTGCTGCAGCACCGCGACGCGACCAAGCTGAAGCAGATCGTCGAGACGCTGACCACCGCGATCGCGGCCGATGGGCGCATCCACACCACCTACGAACAGACCGGCACGTCGACCGGGCGCATCTCGTCGACCGACCCGAACCTGCAGAACATTCCGGTGCGCACCGAGGTCGGGCACCGGATCCGCGCAGCCTTCGTCGCCGGTGAGGGCTTCGAGAGCATCCTCACCGCCGACTACTCGCAGATCGAGATGCGCATCATGGCGCACCTCTCGGGCGACGAGGGGCTCATCGAGGCGTTCCGCTCGGGGGAGGACCTGCACCGCTTCGTCGGCGCCCGCATCTTCGGGGTCGACCCGGCCGACGTGACCGCCGACATGCGCACCAAGGTCAAGGCCATGAGCTACGGCCTCGCCTACGGGCTCAGCGCCTTCGGCCTCAGCAAGCAGCTGCGCATCGACACCGGCGAGGCCAAGCAGCTGATGGCCGACTACTTCGCCCGCTTCGGCGCGGTGCGCGATTACCTGCGCAGCGTCGTCGAGCAGGCGCGGGCCGACGGCTACACCGAGACGATCTTCGGCCGCCGCCGGCCGTTCCCCGACCTGAAGAGCCCCAACCGGGTGCTGCGCGAGAACGCCGAGCGGCAGGCGCTCAACGCGCCCATCCAGGGCTCGGCCGCGGACATCATGAAGGTGGCCATGAACAACGTGGCGGCCGATCTCGCCCGGGATGCGCTCCGCTCCCGCCTGCTGCTGCAGGTCCATGACGAGCTCGTGTTCGAGGTCGCCCCCGGCGAGCGCGATGCCCTCGAGGCGATCGTGCGGCGGCGCATGGGCGAAGCGGCCGATCTCGCTGTGCCGCTCGACGTGCAGGTCGGCGTGGGCCGCGACTGGAACGAGGCGGCGCACTAGGCTCCTGGGCATGTCCCACACGCCTGCCGACCGCACGCCCACCCCTGTCGACGCCATCGCCGAGCGATGGGTCGAGACACTCGTCGAGCTGAGCCCCGACACCGCGACCTACATCGGCGCGGCCGGGCGCCTCGACGAGTACACCGACTTCTCGCCGGCGGGCCGCGCCGGCTACGCGGACGCCGCGCGCGCCACCCTCGCCGAGCTCGCCGCCGCGACGCCGGTCGACGACACCGACCGGGTGACGATCGCCGACCTGAGCGCCGAGCTGAGCCTCGACCTCGAGCTGGCGGACGCCGGCTGGGAGCAGCGCGACCTGAACGTCATCGCCTCGCCCGCGCAGGGCATCCGCGAGATCTTCGACCTCATGCCGACGAGCACCGACGAAAAAGCCGCCCAAGACATCGGCGGCGT
>JAIWOM010000038.1 GCA_020216895.1 Microcella sp. | reverse complement strand
GCTCGAGCTGGTCGGCCTCGACCACCACGCCGAGCGCTACGCCCACCAGCTCAGCGGCGGGCAGCAGCAGCGCGTCGCGCTCGCCCGCGCCCTGGTCACCCGCCCGCGCGTGCTGCTGCTCGACGAGCCGCTGAGCGCCCTCGACGCCAAGGTGCGGGTGCAGCTGCGCGAGCAGATCCGCGTGATCCAGACCGAGCTCGGCATCACCACCGTCTTCGTGACGCACGACCAGGAGGAGGCGCTCGCCGTCGCCGACCGCGTCGCCGTCATGCGCGTCGGCCGCATCGAGCAGGTCGGCACCCCGGAGGAGCTCTACGCCCGGCCCGCCACCGCCTTCGTCGCCGACTTCGTCGGGCTGAGCAACCGCGTGCCCGGCACGGTGGCCGACGGTGCGATCACGATCGGCGCCCAGCGCGTGCCTCTCATCGACCCGAGCGCGCCCGCCGGAGCCGCGGTCGCCCTCATCCGCCCCGAGGACGTCGTCTTCGCCGCCGCCGACGAGACGGATGCCCGCCCCGGCATCGTGCTGACGAGCGCGTTCCTCGGCTCGCTGCGCCGCACTCGCGTTCGACTCGACGACGGCGTCGAGCTGGTCGTCCAGCACGATGTGGCCCGCGACCCGGCCGCGGGGGAGCCGGTGCACCTGCGGCTCACCGGTCGCCCGGTCGCCGTGGCCGCGCCCTGAGCGGCCGCGTATGCCGATGCGAGCATCCGGCAGCCCGCCCCAATGAGCGCCTCGTAGACTGACAGAATGTTCTGGCGAGCCAAGGCCGACCCGGCGCCCCCTGCAGGCGACGACGCCGTCTCGCCCGGAATGCGCACGGCGGCCGCGTGGTCGTGGCGCTTCCTCGTGGTCGTCGCCGCGGCGGGGGTGCTGGTCTGGATCATCATCCAGCTGCGGCTGATCGTCATCCCGGTGATCATCGGCGTGCTGCTCGCCGCGCTGCTCGTGCCCTACGCGGCCTGGCTGCAGCGGCGCCTGCGCTTCCCGCGCTGGCTCGCCGTCGCCGGGGCCATGCTCACCCTCATCGGCGTCGTCACGGCCCTGGTGTGGCTCGTCGTCGCGCAGGTGCGCGCCGGGTGGCCGAGCCTGCGCGACCGCTCGGTCGACGCGTGGGACGAGTTCCTGGTCTGGCTGAGCAGCACGTTCGGGCTCAGTGCCCAGGAGATCACCGACGGCATCGACGCCGTCGTGGGCGAGCTCGACCTCTCGACCGACGGCCCGCTCGTCACGGGCGCTCTCTCGGTCGGCTCGACAGCCGCCGAGGTGCTCGCAGGCACGGTGCTCGTCATCTTCTCGCTGCTGTTCTTCCTCATCGACGGCCGCGGCATCTGGGGCTTCGTGGTGCGGCTGTTCCCGCGTCGCGCCCGGGCGGCGGTCGACGGCTCCGCCCGCGCCGGCTGGATCACGCTCACCACCTTCGCGAAGGTGCAGATCTTCGTCGCGTTCGTCGACGGCCTCGGCATCGGCCTCATCGCCTTCCTGCTCGGGGTGCCGCTCGCGCTTCCCATCGGCGTCGCCGTCTTCCTTGCCAGCTTCGTGCCGTTCGTCGGCGCGGTCGTCACCGGGGCGCTCGCCGTGCTGATCGCCCTCGTATACAACGGGCCGTTCATCGCCCTGCTCATGCTCGCGGGTGTGCTGCTCGTGCAGCAGCTCGAGGGCAATGTGCTGCAGCCGCTGATCATGGGGCCGGCCGTGCGGGTGCACCCGCTCGCGGTCGTGCTGGCCGTCACCACCGGCGGACTGCTCGCGGGCATCCCGGGAACGCTCTTCGCCGTGCCCATCGTCGCCTTCCTCAACGTCGTCGTGCGCTACATCGCCGCGGGGCGATGGCGCACAACACCGAATCCGACCCTCGCCGATGTGCTCCCCGAGCGCGCCGACGACCCGTCCCCTGATCAGGAGCGCTCATGACCGCCCCCCTCGCGATCGCCGGCCCCACCCTCGCCGAGGTCGAGGCCGCGCGCACCATCGTGCGCCGGGTCGCCGAGGTGACGCCCATGGAGACCTCGCGCTACCTCGCCGAGGTGCTCGGCGCCCCGGTGCTGCTCAAGTGCGAGAACCTGCAGCGCACCGGCTCGTACAAGATCCGCGGGGCGTACCACCGCATCTCGCAGTTGAGCGACGAGGAGAAAGCGCGCGGCGTCGTCGCCGCGAGCGCCGGCAACCACGCGCAGGGCGTCGCCTTCGCCGCCCGTGAGTTGGGAATCCCCGCCACGATCTTCATGCCCATCGGCGTCGCGCTGCCCAAGCTGCAGGCGACCCGGGCCTACGGGGCCGAGGTCGTGCTGCGCGGGCACACGGTCAGCGAGCCGCTCGCCGCTGCGCAGGAGTTCGCCGAGCGCACCGGCGCCGTGTACATCCCGCCGTTCGACCACGCCGACGTCATCGCGGGCCAGGGCACCCTCGGCCTCGAGCTGCTCGAGCAGGCGCCCGAGGTCGAGACCGTCATCGTGCCGATCGGCGGGGGCGGGCTGATCTCCGGCGTCGCGAGCGTGCTCAAGCGAACGGCGGCCGAGCAGGGGCGCAGCATCCGCGTCATCGGCGTGCAGGCGGCGAACGCCGCCGCCTACCCCGTGTCGCTCGCGGCCGGCGCGGTCACCGAGATCGCGATCTCCCCGACCATCGCCGACGGCATCGCCGTGGCCAAGCCCGGCAAGCTCAATTTCGAGATCGTCCGGGATGCGGTGGACGAGGTCATCACGGTCGACGACGACGACATCGCGCGCGCGATGCTCGTGCTGCTCGAGCGCGCCAAGATGGTGGTCGAGCCGGCCGGCGCCGTCGGGGTCGCCGCCATCCTCACCGGGCAGGTGACGCCGCAGGGCCCGACCGTCGTCGTGCTCTCCGGCGGCAACATCGACCCGCTCATCATGGAGCGCGTCATCGCCCACGGCCTGGCCGCCTCCGAGCGGTACCTCAAGCTGCGCATCCCGCTGCCCGACCGGCCCGGCCAGCTCGCCCGCACGAGCGAGATCATCGCCGACCAGAACGCGAACGTCGTCGAGGTGCTGCACACCCGCCACGGCACCGGCCTGGCGATCAGCCAGGTCGAGCTCGAGCTGCACATCGAGACCCGTGGCCCCGAGCACGCCGACCAGGTGCTGCAGGCCCTGCGCGACGAGGGGTACGACCCGCGCGTCGACTTCTAGCCCCTCCCGCCTGTGGTCGGTCGGAGCAACGACGGAGACCCGGCCGTTCCACACCCAACTCTCGCGGTTGTGTGGCCGTTCCACACTCCGTCTCCGTCGTTCGTCCGAACGACGGCGGCCGAACGACGTCGGGGTCGTCAGCCCGAGTAGGTGGCGACGTCGACGATCGTGACCTCGATCGTCTTGCCGTTGGGGGCGACGTAGGCGACCGTGTCGCCCACCTTCGCGCCGAGGATCGCCTGCCCGAGCGGGCTCGCCTCGCTGTAGACGTCGATGTCGGAGGCGTCGCCGACGATCTCGCGGTTGCCGAGCAGGAAGCGCTCCTCATCGCCGAGGATCGTGGCGGTGATCACCGTGCCCGGCTCGACGACGCCGTGCGCGGTCGGAGGCTCGCCGACGACGGCGGTGCGCAGCAGCTCGGTGAGGGTGCGGATGCGCGCCTCGATCTTGCCCTGCTCGTCCTTCGCGGCGTGGTAGCCGCCGTTCTCCTTGAGGTCGCCCTCCTCGCGCGCCGCCTCGATGCGCTTGGCGATCTCGGTGCGGCCGGTCGTCGAGAGGTGCTCGAGCTCCGCCGCGAGACGGTCGTGCGCCTCCTGCGTCAGCCACTGAGTGCCCGCGTCGTTCATGAGTTCTCCTCCCTCGATTCCCGGTGGGGCCGGTCGGCCCGACACAGCAGAACCGGCCGCCTCGGGCCGGTTCGCGATTCCGGCGAGCCTACGTCAGCCAGCAGCGGTAGGGCAAACCGGTGACGGGCGGCTCGGCGGTGCGAATGGTCTCGACGAAGACCCGCGTGCGGTCGGCGGATGCGGGCAGCTCGACGATCCGCCATCCCACGATGCCGAAGCTCTCGTTGAGGGCCTGCACGGCGCAGCTGACCGTCGTGCCGGGCTCGACCGAGACCTCCCAGCGCACCTCGATCGAGGTGTCGGTGACGTTGCTGTAGCCGAGCTCGCGCACCTCGAGCTCGGCGTTGGTGCCCGAGAGGCCGCCCCAGACCACCCAGGCGGTAAACACGGCGGCGAACACGATGCCGGCGATGATCATCAGCCGACGCGTGCGACGCTCGGCGTCGGGCGTGCGCCCGTAGCGATCGTCGAGCAGCTGCTGCGTGGTCGGCGTCGTGGTCATGCGGGCGGAGGCTCCTGCGGTCGGGGGAGTGCTGGTTCTCGAGAGCGGCGGGTCGTCGTGCTCAGCCGGGGTCGGTACCCTGGGGCCAGCGTAGAGCCCCCAGGTTGGGGTTCGCTCGACCCGCGCATCCGTGACCCGCGACTGGAGCATCCGTGATCTCGACCGCCCTCGCCGCACTCCTGCTGCCGACCGGCATCGGGCCGAACCCGGTGGACGAGCCGACCCTGCCGCCGGGCTTCGACCCGAACACGGTGACGCCCGGCGTCGAGGGATTCATCGCCATCGCGGTCGTCGCGATCGCCGCGATGTTCCTGATCGTCGACATGACGCGGCGCATCCGGCGCGTTCGCTACCGCGGCGAGCTGCGTGAGCAGCTCGAGGCCGAGCAGCAGATGATCGCCGAGGGGGGCCCGGCCGAGCCCGAGCCCGACGTCGAGCGGCTCGACGAGCCGAACGAGCGCTAGCCGCCCTGCCGCGCTAGCCGCCGAACGGCGGGTCGAGCGCGACGAGCAGCACCGCCGTCCAGTGGCAGAGGAACGCCACGACGGTGAGCGTGTGGAAGATCTCGTGGAACCCGAACACCCCGGGCACGGGGTTCGGCTTCTTGAGGGCGTAGACGATGGCCCCGGCGGTGTAGGCGAGGCCGCCGACGATGACGAGCACCATCATCGCGAGGTTCGCGTTCAGCAGGTCGACGATGTACAGCACGGCGGCCCAGCCGAGCAGCACGTACAGCGGCACGTACGCCCAGCGGGGCGCGCCGATCCAGAACACGCGGAACCCGATGCCGATAGCCGCGCCCGTCCACACGAGCACGAGCAGCAGGTAGCCCTTCTCGGGCGGCAGCGCCATGATCGACAGCGGCGTGTAGGTGCCGGCGATGAGCAGGAAGATGTTGGCGTGGTCGAGCCGCTTGAGCATGACCCGCATCCGGTCGCTCCAGTTGAAGCGGTGGTAGGTCGCCGAGATGCCGAACAGCAGCAGCGACGACATCACGAACACCGCGCTCGACCAGCGCGCGGCGGGGTTGGCGCCGAGAGCGATGAGCACGATGCCCAGAATGATCGCGGTCGGGAAGGTGACGGCGTGGATCCAGCCGCGCCAGGTCGGCTTGACCTCGAGCGCGCGGTACTCGATCGAATCCTCGAGCAGGGGGATGTTCGGGATGTCGGCGGCCGGCTCACGCTCGGCGGCGGCCCCGGCGGCGGCTGGCTCGGCGGCTGGCTCGGCGGCGTCGGGGGTGGCGGGGGAGGTCATGTCGCGATGATACGTGAGCCACAGCATCCGGCCGCATCGATTGGATGCCCGCCACAAGCGATTCCGCGTCGACTACCGTAGCGGTGTGCGATCGTCGAGAACTCCGCGGGGTCGGGGGCCGCTGTACCGGCTCTACATGGGCCGCCTGCGCCGTCAGCTCGCGGGCGCCACGCACCCTCGCCACGTCGCCATGATCCTCGACGGCAACCGGCGCTGGGCGCGGCTGCGCGAGGGCACGACGGCCCACGGACACCGGGCCGGGGCCGAGAAGATCGTCGAGTTCCTGCGCTGGTGCGATGACGCCGGCATCGGCGTCGTGACCCTGTACCTGCTGTCGACCGACAACCTCACCGGCCGCGACAGCGATGAGCTGCGCGAGCTGATCGCGATCATCGGTGCGCTCGCCGGCGACCTCGCGGCGATCGACGACTGGCGCGTGCAGCACGTGGGTAGCCGCGAGGGCCTTCCCGAGGGGCTGCTCGCCGAGCTCGACGCCGCGGAGGCGACAAGCGCCGCGAAGACCGGCCTGCACATCAACCTCGCGGTCGGCTACGGCGGGCGGCGCGAGATCGCCGACGCGGTGCGGGCGATCGTGCACCACCACGCCGAGAGCGGCGGAACGCTCGATGAGCTCGCCGAGCTGGTCACGCCCGAGAAGATCGCGGAGCACCTGTACACGGGCGGCCAGCCCGACCCCGACCTGGTGATCCGCACCTCGGGCGAGCAGCGGCTCAGCGACTTCATGCTGTGGCAGAGCGCGCACAGCGAGTTCTACTTCGTCGAGGCGCTCGGCCCCGACCTGCGCGAGGTCGACTTCCTCCGCGCGCTCCGCGACTTCTCGCGCCGCCAGCGGAGGTTCGGCCAGTGAGCCCGATGACGATCGACGAGTTCCGTGCCGGCTTCGTCGAGGAGCCCGGCTACCTCGACCACCCGCGCATCTCGCCCATCGGCGAGTTCGCCCTGGCCGAGCAGCGCGCCCACTGCGACCTGCTGTCGCGGGCCCGCTTCGGCTCGCTCGGCGCGCTCGAGGAGCAGGACGGGCGCGTCCGCACGGCCGTCGCCGAGCTGCTGCGCTTCCGCCCCGACCAGGTGGTCTTCCAGCCCAGTACGAGCCAGGCGCTCATGCACGTCATGTTCGGGCTCACGGGTACGGTCGCGGCCTCGCCCGACGAGTTCCCGGCCATCGGCTACGCGATGACCCGGGCGGCTCAGGCCCTCGGCGTGCTCACGCCGCACACGATCGTCGCCGAGCACGAGCGCATCACCCCCGCCGTCGTGAAGGCCCAGCTCGACAGCTCGGTCATGGCGGTGGTCGTCAGCCTCGTCGACTACCGCACCGGCCACCTCGTCGACCTCGAGGGAATCCGCCAGGTCATCGGCGACCGCCTCCTGATCGTCGACGCGATCCAGGGGGCGGGCATCGTGGATGCTCCCTGGGAGCTCGCCGACGTCATCGCCTCGGGCGGCCACAAGTGGCTGCGCGCGGGCCAGGGCACCGGGTTCCTCGCCCTGAGCGATCGGGCTCGCGAGCATCTGACACCCGTCTGGTCGGGGTGGCTCGCCCATGGCCGACCCGAGCTGCTGCACGAGGTCGTCGAGCCGGCCGCCGACGCGGGCGCCTTCCGGGTCGGGTACGCCGATGCCGCCGCGCAGGCGCGCCTCGCGGGGGCGGTCGAGGCGGTTCTCGACGTGGGTGTGCCGGCGATCCGCGACGTGATCCTCGAGCGCACCGCGCGACTCATCGAGGTCGCCGACGAGGAGGGCATCGAGGTGGTCTCGCCGCGGGAGGACGCCGAGCGGGCGGGCATCGTGTCGCTGGCTCCGCATCCGGAGTTCACGAGCGCGCTCGCCGCGGCCCTGCACAATCACGGGGTCTCGGCGACGGTGCGCGACGGCCGCGTGCGGCTCGGCGCCCACGTGTCGACCGGGGACGACACGATCGAGCAGTTCCGCGCGGCGCTGCGCGAGTTCGCATCGCTCGCGACTCCCTGACGAACGTGACGACTGCGTGTCGTGCGCGTGTCGCTGCCGCCGCGCGTCGCCCGCAGGCGTAGCGTCGCGCTCATCGGGCATCGCGCCCGATCGGGACGGCCGGCCAGATCGTCCTGCGACCTTCCGGCCGATCCGCTCACAACAGGTCCGGGGTCGCCCGCGTCCCCGGGGATGGAGCACCGGTGGCCGCTGCGAAGACCTCCCGTCAGAACACCTCGACCTCGACCGGCGGGAGGGATGTCGCGCAGCGCACGTACGTGCTCGACACCTCTGTTCTGCTGAGCGACCCGAAGGCGATGTTCCGCTTCGCCGAGCACTCGGTCGTGCTGCCGGTGGTGGTCATCGCCGAGCTGGAGGCGAAGCGCAACGACCCGGAGATCGGGTACTTCGCGCGCCAGGCCCTGCGCAACCTCGATGAGCTCCGCATCCGCCACGAGCGCCTCGACTTCCCGGTCGCGGTGGGGGAGGACGGCGGCTCGCTGCGCGTCGAGCTGAACCACTCGAACCAGTCGGTGCTGCCGAGCGGTCTGCAGCTCGGCGACAACGACTCACGGATCCTCGCCGTCGCCATGAACCTCGCCAACGACGGCCTCGCCGTGACGGTGGTGTCGAAAGACCTGCCGCTGCGTGTGAAGGCCGCCTCGATCGGCCTCGCCGCGGAGGAGTACCGGGCCGAGCTCGCCGTCGACAGCGGTTGGACGGGCATGGCCGATGTCACCCTCTCGAGCGAGCAGATGGCACAGCTCTACGACCGCGAGGTGCTGCGCACGCCGGCCGTCGCCACGCTGCCGATCAACACCTCGCTCGTGATCCACAGCGACCGCGGCTCTGCCCTCGGGCGCGTGGTCGGCGACGACGAGATCGCGCTCGTGCGCGGTGACCGCGACATCTTCGGCCTGCACGGCCGCTCGGCCGAGCAGCGCCTCGCGATCGACCTGCTCATGGACCCTCAGGTCGGCATCGTGTCGCTCGGCGGCCGCGCCGGCACCGGCAAGTCGGCGCTCGCGCTCTGCGCCGGCCTCGAGGCGGTGCTCGAGCGGCAGCAGCAGCGCAAGATCATGGTCTTCCGCCCGCTGTACGCCGTCGGCGGGCAGGAGCTCGGCTACCTGCCGGGCGACGCCGGCGAGAAGATGAACCCCTGGGCGCAGGCCACCTTCGACACCCTCGGCTCGGTGGTGTCGCAGAACGTGCTCGACGAGGTCATCGACCGCGGGCTGCTCGAGGTGCTGCCGCTCACGCACATCCGCGGCCGGTCGCTGCACGACGCCTTCGTCATCGTCGACGAGGCGCAGTCGCTCGAGCGCAACGTGCTGCTGACGGTGCTGAGCCGCATCGGCCAGAACTCGAAGGTGGTGCTGACGCACGACGTGGCCCAGCGCGACAACCTGCGCGTCGGCCGCCACGACGGCGTGGCGAGCGTCATCGAGACGCTCAAGGGCCACGCCCTGTTCGGGCACATCACGCTCACCCGCAGCGAGCGCAGCGCGATCGCCGCGCTCGTGACTGAGCTGCTCGAGGGCAACGAGCTGGCCTAGGTCATCCCGTCGCGGGGTCGGCCGCGAGGCTCGACCGGTGGTCGACCTCGCGTCCGGTGCCGCGGTGGCTCCCGCGCCACGTTCGGAGCGGGCGAGGGGCGGCGAGCGTCAGATGCCGGGGGCGGCGACGGCGCGCAGCAGCTCGCCGATCGTGTGCGTGCCCTCGACGGGGTGCCGCAGGGGCCGGTCGAGAACGACCGTGTAGCGGTTGCGCCGCCCGTCGCGGTGCTTCTCGAGGTAGCCGCTGGCCGTCAGCTCGGCGACGATGCGCTGCGTCGCACGCTCGGTGATGCCGACCCGCTCCGCGATGTCCCGGATGCGGAGATCGGGGTCGTCGGCGAGGCACACGAGCACGTGCGAGTGATTGGTGAGGAACGTCCACTCGGCCACGGGCCCACTGTACGCCGGTCTGCCCCGCGATGCGGACACGAATCGGGCGATTCGCTTTACACGACATGAATTGCGTGTATTGTGATGCGGGATAGGAGGTTCACCCATGACCCCGCTCGACCTCACCTGGCGCCTCGACCCCCTGGCGATCCTGCTGCTCGTGCTCGTCGTCGGCATCGCCGCCGCCGTGCTGCCCTTCGCTCAGCGCTCGCTGCGCGGCGACCGCCGCGGCCGCGGGGTCACGCTCGCGATCGCCGGCATGCTCGCCGCGACCGCCCTCCTCGTCGTCTCCGGTGAGCTCTGGATGCTCGCCGCAGCCTGGAGCCTCGCCA
>JAIWOM010000037.1 GCA_020216895.1 Microcella sp. | reverse complement strand
CCGCTCGATGCGCTGCCCGGCGGGTTCCGCGTCATCGGCCGGGTCGTCGAGGCCGACCGGCACGGGCCCGCGCTGCTCGTCGACGGCCGCGCGTTCGACGAGCTCGGCGGCTGGGACCCCTTCGCGCAGTGGAGCGGGCAGGCGGGCTAGCGTTCATGTACATCGATAGATGCGAGATGTACACTTCACGCATGAACCCTCTGAGCGTCGCGGATGCCCGCAAGCAGTTCTCCGAGGTCATCGATCGCTCGCAGACCGAGGCGGTGTTCATCGAGCGCCGTGGACAACGCGCTGCGGTCGTTATCAGTCCCGAGCAGTATGAGCGAATGCTCGATGCCCTGGAGGACGCGGAAGACGCTGCAGCGTTCGATGAAGCGATGGCCGAAGAGGGGTCGAACGTGCCCTGGGCACAGGTCAAGGCCGACCTGGGTTGGGCGTGAGCTACCGCATCGAGTTGCGGCCGGCCGCCGTTCGAGCCCTCAAGCAGATCGATCACCGCGATCGCGAGCGCATTCGCGGGGTGATCGCCCTGCTCGGCGACGACCCTCGGCCGCCGGCCGCGAAGCCGCTCCGCGGGCGACCCGCTTGGCGGGTGCGCGTCGGGGACTACCGCATCATCTACACGATCGATGATGGGGTGCTGCTCATCGTCGTCGTCACGCTCGGGCGCCGTCGCGATGTGTACGCTCGCTGAGCGGCGGAACCCTTAATCAGTGGGTTCCGGGTTCAGCCAGTAGACCGCTGTCTCGCCGTAGCGCGACACCTTGTCGAGCGTGAGCCCCGCAGGCCAGGCCGGAGCGGGGGAGCGCGAGGAGCGCTCGAGCGCGACCACCGCATCCGGAGCCAGTCGCGGCACGAGACCCTCGAGCACGTGGTCGAGCTCGAGCCCGCCCACCTCGTACGGCGGATCGATGAAGACGAGATCGAAGGTCTCCAGCGCCGACGAGAGGTACGAGGTCGCCGGCTTGCCGATCACCTGGATGCTCGGCCGCGCCGTGCCACCCGATCCGCGCCCCGCCCGACCCTGCACCAGCGCGGCGTTGGCCTTGCACACCTGCACGGCGGCGGACGACTTCTCGACGAGCACGGCCGAGGCGGCGCCGCGGCTGATCGCCTCGAGCGCGAGGGCGCCCGAGCCGGCGTAGAGGTCGAGCACGCGCATCCCGTCGATCGCGTCGCGGGCCTCGAGCGCGCTGAAGATCGCCTCGCGCACGCGGTCGCTCGTGGGCCGCGTGCCGGCCGACGGAACCTTCAGCGTCAGCGAGCCCGCGAACCCGGCGATGATGCGTGTCACGGGCTCCACGCTAGTCGCGCGGAGGCGGCGCGGGCGCAGCGGGCCGGGGCCGTCGGGCGGCGCGGGTAGCGTTGACCGCGTGAGCAGCAGCCCTCTCGACGCGAAGCTCAGCAGCGCGCTGGGCGACCGCAGCGCGAACGCGCTGAAGAAGGCGTTCGGGATGCTCACCGTGGGCGATCTGCTCATGCACTATCCCCGGCGCTATGCCCGCCGCGGCGAGTTGACCGCGCTCAGCGAGCTGCGCGTCGACGAGTCGGTGACGATCGTCGCCGAGGTGATCGACGTGACCGAGCGGCCGATGCGGCAGCGGCGCGGCTCGATTCTCGAGGTGCGCATCACCGACGGTCAGGGCATCCTGACCCTCACATTCTTCAATCAGGTCTGGCGGGCCAACGACCTGAAGAAAGGTGTGCGCGGCATCTTCGCCGGCAAGGTCGGCGAGTACCGCGGGGCGCGGCAGCTGGCGCACCCCGACTACGAGCTGTTCGAGGCCGGCGACGAGCGCGACACCGGACCCGAGGCGACCAAGTGGGCGATGCAGCCGATCCCGATCTACCCGGCGACCTCGACCGTGGCCAGCTGGCAGATCGCGAAGGCGGTCGGCGTCGTGCTCGACACGCTGCCCGCGCTCGACGACCCCGTTCCGGCGAGCGTGCGGGCCGAGCTCCGCGCCCCCGACGCGTCAGAGCGAGACGAGGCGCCCGACCTGCTCGACCTCTCCACGGCGTACCAGTACATCCACCGGCCCGAGAACGACGGGCAGTGGCGCCGCGCGCGCGACACTCTGCGGTTCCACGAGGCGTTCGTACTGCAGGCGGCGCTGCTGCAGCAGCGGGCGGCCCTGCGCGAGCAGCCCGCGACCCCGCGCCTGCCCGGTGTCGAGCTCGCGGGCTTCGACGCCGAGCTGCCCTTCACCCTGACCGACGACCAGCGGCTCGTCGGTGACGAGATCGCGCGCGACCTGGCCGCGCCCGTGCCGATGAACCGGCTCGTGCAGGGCGAGGTCGGCTCGGGCAAGACCCTCGTCGCCGTGCGCGCCATGCTCACCGTCGCCGAGAGCGGCGGGCAGAGCGCCCTGCTCGCCCCCACCGAGGTGCTCGCCGCCCAGCATCTGCGCTCGATCGTCGCGACCCTCGGCCCCGATCGCGCGGCCCGACTGCGGCCCGTGCTGCTCACCGGGCAGCTGTCGCAGCCCGAGCGGCGGGCGGCGCTCCTGAGCATCGCGAGCGGAGCATCCCGCATCGTCGTCGGCACCCACGCTCTGCTCGGTGACAAGGTCCAGTTCGCCGACCTCGGCCTCGTCGTCGTCGACGAGCAGCACCGCTTCGGGGTCGAGCAGCGCGAGAGCCTGCGCCGCAAGGGCGCCGTGCCGCCGCACGTGCTCGTGCTTACCGCCACGCCCATTCCGCGCACGGTGGCAATGACGGTGTTCGGCGACCTCGATGTCTCCACCATCGCGACCCTGCCCGCCGGGCGCACCCCGATCGTCAGCCACGTCGTACCGCTCGCCGATAAGCCCGGCTGGTGGAACCGCGTCTGGGAGCGCATGGGCGAGGAGCTCGCGCAGGGCCGCCAGGGCTTCGTCGTCGTGCCCGCCATCGACCCGACGACGCGGGAGGACGACCCGGACGCGCTCGTGGACGACCCGGCCGACGGCTCGGCCGACGACGCGCGCGCGGCCGACGGGGTCGACGCGATCGCCCGCCCGCCCGCGACCGTCGCTGAGCTGACCCCCCTGCTGCGGCAGCATCCCGCCCTCGAGGGCAGGCGCATCGAGCCGCTGCACGGCCGCATGTCCTCCGACGAGAAGGATGCGGTGATGCGCGCCTTCGCCCGCGGCGAGATTGACGTGCTCGTGTCGACGACCGTCATCGAGGTCGGCGTCGACGTGCCGAACGCCTCGACGATGGTCGTCGTCGACGCCGACCGCTTCGGGGTGAGCCAGCTGCGCCAGCTGCGGGGTCGCGTGGGTCGCGGTGGGGTTCCCGGGCTGTGCCTGTTCGTGACCGCCGCCCTGCCCGAGACTCTCGCCCGCGAGCGCGTCGAGGCCGTGGCGGGCACGCTCGACGGCTTCGCGCTCGCGCAGATCGACCTCGAGCTGCGGCGCGAGGGCGACGTGCTCGGGGCCACCCAGAGCGGCGGGCGCTCGAGCCTCAAGCTGCTGCGGGTGGCGACCGACGGCGACCTCATCAGCGCGGCCCGCGCAGCGGCGGCCGGGGTGCTGGAGGGGGATGCGGCACTGAGCGGGCATCCGGCCCTGAAGGCCGCGATCGAGCGCCGTCTCGATGACTCCGCCCGCGACTTCCTCGCCAAGAACTAGCGTGTACGCGGTGAACGAATCGGATTCGCCGATTCGTCGGCGACCGATCGCGCGGGGGAGACTGTGCGGGTGAGAGTGATCTCGTACAACCTGCGCAAGCACGCTGCGCGCGGCGAGCTCGAGCAGCTCGTCGCCGCGCACACGCCCAACCTGCTCTGCCTGCAGGAGGTCGACACCGATGACCTGCCGCGCGAGCTCGGCCCGCTGCACCTCGCCGACGCGACCAAGCTCAACCGCCTCGGGCTGGCGATCTACTACGACCGCGAGCGCTTCGACGCGCTGAGCACGCGAGCCTTCCAGCTCAAGCGGTCGCTGCACGACATCATCGCCAAGCCCGCCCTCGAGCGCCTGCTCGGCACGCACTTCATCGACCGGCTGCACGATCGCGAGCTGGTCATCGGCTGCTTCCACGCCGCGCCGCTCACGGCGCTCAACTCGCTCCGGCGCACGCAGATCCGGGCCGCGCATGAGGCGCTCGACACTTTCGGCCCGACCCTGCCGACCCTCATGGTGGGCGACTTCAACTACCCGGTGTTCAAAGACCACCTGTCCACGAGCGTGCAGGAGACCGGGCACGAGGTGACCCTCAGCGATGCCCGCACCTACACCCGCTACAAGTTCTTCCGCGGACACTTCGACTTCGCCACCTCGATCGGCCTGTCGATCACGCGCGTCACGACACTGCCGCAGGGGGTGTCCGACCACCTGCCGATCCTCGTGACGGCCGATTACGCGGCAGCCCGATCGGAAACATCCCAGTAACCGCGCGTCGGTAGGCTGGGGGCATGAGCCGGATCGCTGTCGTTCCGGGGTCGTTCGACCCCGTCACCCTGGGGCACCTCGACATCATCGAGCGGGCCGCGGGGGTCTTCGACGCCGTGCACGTCGTCGTGGTGCACAACCCCGGCAAGCAGGCCATGCTGCCGATCGCGCAGCGTGTCGCCCTGATCGAGCAGGCCATCGCCGACCGCGCGCTGCCGTCGAGCATCCTCGTCACCAGCTGGAGCGTCGGCCTCCTCGTCGACTACTGCACCGACGTGGGCGCGACCGTGCTCGTGAAGGGCGTGCGCAGCCAGGTCGACGTGGCCTACGAGACCCCGATGGCGATCGTCAACCGCAACCTCGCGGGCATCGAGACGGTGTTCATGCTCACCGACCCGGCGCACGCCCACGTGTCGAGCTCGCTCGTGCGGCAGGTGGCGGCGCTCGGCGGCGATGTCGCGCCGTACGTGCCGCGGGCGGTCGCCGAGTTCCTGCTCGCCCAGAACACCGACTGACCCTCCCGAGGGCGGTTCCGGGGCGGGATGCTCGCCCGCCGTCGCGACGAACTAGACGCTCGACAGTCCCTTGGCGATGAGCACCACGCCGATGAGCAGCAGCACGCTGCCGACGATCGCGGCGTTGTTCGCGATCATCCACGCGCGCAGCCGGTCGAGCCGCTCGCGCACGCCCGCACCGCCGACGAACGCGACCACCACGGGCACGATGATCGGCAGGGAGCCGAGGAGCACGACGAGGGCGAGCGCGCCCGCAGATTCGCCGATGGTCGCCTCCGTCGCCTCGAGCGTCACACCGACCGCGATGCTCAGCAGCAGGTTCTTGGGCTTCACGCCGCCGAAGAAGGCGCCCAGCACGATCGCCTTGCCCGGATTCATGCCGTCGACCTTCGCCATCCAGCCCGGCACCTCGAGCTCGTCACCGTCCGCCGGGCGCGCGCGCCACTGCCGGATCGCGAGCACGATGGCGACGGCACCAAGGCCCATGAACAGGAAGGGGGCCGAGAGCGAACGGTCGTCGGCGCCGTGCGGCAGCAGGAGGGCGAGCGCGTAGGTGATCGCCGCGACCAGGCCGACACCGCCGGCGAAGCCGACGAGGAAGCCGACGGTAGCCGCGCGCGCGTTCTGCGACAGCAGCATGAGCACCACCGACGCGATGGCGAGAGGGCTGAAGGCGATGGCGGCGGCGAGGGGCAGGGTCTCGCTGAGGGCGTCGAGCATGGGTCCTCGTCTCGGGTGGCGTGGTCTGCACCGATGCGCAGCCATCGCCCAGTGAACACCGGTCTGGGGTGCGGCACCAGTGGCTAGGCTGACGACATGGGAGCCTGGGGTAGCGGAGCGTTCGAGAACGATGATGCGCTCGACGCTGTCGACGCGCTCGTCGACGGCACCTTCGAGCTCGACGACCTGCGCGCGGCCCTCGACGGCGGCTACCTCGAGGCCCCGGAAGGCTCCGTCGCGCTGGCGCTCGTCGAGGTGGCCCTCGCCGCGCTGGGACGCATCGACCCGCCCGCCGCGCTCGATGAGGTCGACATCCGCCTGCTCTCGACGCAGCTCGACGACGAGGCCTACGAGCTGATCCTGCGCGCCGCCGACCGTGCGGTCCGTCCCGACGGCTCCGAACTCTACGAACTGTGGGAGGAGGCCGGCGAGGAGGAGCTCGCCGAGTGGCGGGCCGCCGCCGTGGCCTCGATCGAGCAGCTGCGCGCCGCCATCACCGATTGACCCGCACCGCCTGACCTGCACCGCCCGTCATCCCGTACCGCCCCGTCACCGACCCGGAGTTCCTGCCATGACGCGACCCCTCACCCTCGGCTACAAAGCCTCCGCCGAGCAGTTCGACCCGCGCGAGCTCGTCGAGATCGCCGTCGCCGCCGAGGCGCACGGCATGGAGAGCGTCGCCGTGAGCGACCACTTCCAGCCGTGGCGCCACACCGGCGGGCACGCCCCGTTCTCGCTGACGTGGATGGCGGCCGTCGGTGAGCGCACGTCGCGCATCCGCATCGGCACCTCGGTGATGACCCCGACGTTCCGCTACAACCCGGCCGTGCTCGCCCAGGCGTTCGCGAGCATGGGCGTCCTGTACCCGGGGCGCGTCTTCCTCGGCGTCGGCACCGGCGAGGCCCTCAACGAGATCGCGACCGGCTTCGCGGGCGCGGGCGAGCAGGAGTGGCCCGAGTTCAAAGAGCGCTTCGCGCGCTTGCGCGAGAGCGTCGACCTCATGCGGCAGCTCTGGACGGAAGACCGCGTGAACTTCCGCGGCGAGTACTACTCGACCCACGACGCGTCGATCTACGACCGCCCCGAGCAGCCGATCCCCGTCTACATCGCCGCCGGCGGGCCCTTCGTCGCCCGCTACGCCGGTCGCGCCGGCGACGGCTTCATCTGCACCTCGGGCAAGGGCGCCGAGCTGTACGTCGACGAGCTGATCCCGGCCGTGAAGGAGGGCGCCGAGAAGGCGGAGCGGTCATTCGAGGACATCGACCGCATGATCGAGATCAAGATCTCGTACGACACCGACGCGGATGCGGCGCTCGAGAACACGCGCTTCTGGTCGCCGCTTTCGCTCAGCAAGGAGCAGAAGCACGACATCACCGATCCGATCGAGATGGAGCAGGCCGCCGACGCCCTCCCGATCGAGCAGATCGCGAAGCGCTGGATCGTCGGCAGCGACCCGGATGCGGTGGTCGCCGAGGTGAAGAAGTACGTCGACTGGGGCATGAACCATCTCGTCTTCCATGCCCCCGGGCACGACCAGCGGCGGTTCCTCGAGCTGTTCGAGCGCGACATCGCGCCCCGTCTGCGCGCCCTCTAAGAGGTCCGCTGGTACTCTGGAGGGTCGCCGCCGCCCGCACAACGGGCGGTCGCCGAACCACCAGGGGGACCACGATCATGCCCAAGCACCAGCATTCCGACGCGCGCCCGGCCTTCCGCCGGCACGGGTGGTCGACCGTCCGCACCGCCTTCGCCTCGATCGTGGCAGGCCTGCTGATCATGAACACGCTGGGCTTCACGACCCCCTCCGACGACGATCTGCTGGCCGCTTACACGGCCGCTAACGCGCAGCCGCTGGTCGTCGCTCCGGCCCCGACCGCGGACCCGGCAGGCGCGGATGCCGCTGCCGCTGCTGACGCCTCGAGCGCGTCGGAGGCCGCCGCAGGCGCTGCCGCGACGGTCGCCCCGATCATCGAGCGTCCGACCTACTCGGCCACGCCGGGCTACGAGACGCTGATCTCCGGCGGTACGAACTACGACTGGGCGAAGCTCGTGCTGCTCAAGGGCGAGTTCCCGATGACCGACAGCAACGTCACCGTCCTCACGCGCTGGATGCGTCAGGAGAACTACGTCAACACCTGGTGGAACCGCAACAACCCGCTCAACAACGGCTGGGGCTCCGGTGGGGGCGGCGGCACCGGCCGGTACGTCAGCCTCGTGTCGGCGGCCGAGAACGCCGCGGAGGCGCTGCGCACCCTGCCGCGGTACAGCGGCATCGTCGCGGCGCTGGAGAAGTCGGTGCCGACCGCGCAGCTCGAGCGCGCCATCTGGTTCTCCGGCTGGGCGACGGGCATGTACAACAACGGCGCCCACTGGTCGTACGCCGAGGTGCCGGTCGTGAAGGCCCCGCCGAGCGCCTGGGGGCGGTAGCCCTCCGACGCCCGACGGGGCGACCGCCGCGCATCAGCGCGGCGGGAGAAGCAGCAGCGTCTCGCGCTGCCACTGCCGCTCGCGAAGTGCGGTCGAGCGCTCGAGCTGTGCTCGACGCTCCCGTTCGGCCCGGTCGTCGAGCAGGCGCGGGCGCCGGCTCCACGCGACGAGCGCGACGCCTAGGCGCAACGCGATGCGGTCGACGAGCCCGACCCGTCGGGCGACGGGCCGCGATCGCGGCGGGATGTCCGCCGGACTCGGCGGGTGCTGCGCGGTCGTGACCGCGCGGGTGATGGTGTTCATGACAGAGCTCCTCAGCGTGATACGGGGGACGCGCGCACGGACGTGCGCGTCGAAGCAGGGCTTCGAGAGCGTCGCCACCGGATGAACGGGTGGCGTCAGCGGCGCTGCGACCCGATCAGGCGGTGAGGACGCCGACGAAGCCGGCGGTGGTGGGGATCATCCCCAGGGTGATGGTGAACACGCTCGGCCTCCTTTCCTTGTTCGGCGCCCGAGAAACTTGGCCGCCCACGGACCGGCCGCGCAACCGTGCATCCCGGGCGTGTCGCAGATGGTGACCGATTCGTTACTGTGGCGGGGTGACTCCCGGAGAGACTCCCGACCCCGATGCGGTGCCCGCAGCACCCGGCCGTCTCGCCCGCACGGCCCGTGCGCTCGCCCTGCCGATCGGGGTGGTCGACCTCGCGAGCGGATCCATGCTGCTCGCGCTCGCGAGCGGTCTCGGGCTCGTCGCACCGCCGCTGCTCGGCGGGTTCGGCACCGCCCTCGCCGTCGGCGTCGCGGGAGCCCTCACGCTCGGGCTCGCCCGGGCGCTGCTCGGCGCCGGGCTGACGCTCACGATCGTGGTCTCGGTCGCCCGCGTCGTATCGATCGTCGGGCAGGTGCTCGTGCTGCTTTCGCAGACGGGCGTCGCGGCGGTGGTGATCGCGGCGATCGCGAGCCTCGTGCTCACGATCGGCCTGCTCGTGGTGCTCTGGCTTGCGGTCCTGCTCGCACGACGGGGCTGAACCCGTGCAGTAAGGCGCTCGACGTCCGCGCGGCTATATACCCCTAGGGGTATCTGCTAGGCTCGGGGGATCGAGTCGAGGGGAGCATCCATGTGCCAAAAGGTGACCTGCCGGAAGTGCGGCAAGGCGACGTGGACCGGCTGCGGCCAGCACGTCCACCAGGTCATGCGCGGGGTGCCGGAGCGCGACCGCTGCCAGGGCCACGAGAACGAGCCCGGCTTCTTCGCGCGTCTCTTCTCGCGCTCCTGAGCCTCGCCGCTCGCACCTCGTGATACAGATGGCGGGGTACGGACTGGACGGTTCGTCGTTCTGCCTCCGTCGCTGATCGAGAATCGAGCGCACCATGAGATCCGTCATCGCCGATGCCTACGGCGGCCCCGAGAAGCTGCGGGTCGTGGATGCGGAGCCGCCGCTGCCCGCCGATGGCCAGGTGCTCGTGCGCGTCGCAGCCAGCTCGGTCAACCCGCTCGACACTCACGAGCTCACCGGCCGGCCCTACCTGGTGCGGATCGTCCGCGGCCTCCCGAAGCCGAAGCCGGCCAACCGGGCCATGGGGTCCGACCTCGCGGGCGTCGTCGAGGCCGTCGGGCCGGGCGTCACCCGATTCCGGGTCGGCGACCGCGTGCTCGGGTTCGGGCGCTCGGCCTGGAGCGACCTCGCCGTCGTCCGCGAGGAGGGCCTCGTGCTCGTCCCCGAGGGGCTGCCGCTGCTCGATGCCGGCGGTGTCGGCGTCGCCGCGATCACGGCCCTGCAGGGTCTGCGGCGCGGAGGGCTCACCGGCCCGGCGACGTGGGACCCGGGCGAGGTCGAGCCGATGCG
>JAIWOM010000036.1 GCA_020216895.1 Microcella sp. | reverse complement strand
GGTCGGGGCCTGCCAGGCGGCGGGCAACCTGGTGTGCAACGGCAACGGATCCGCCAGCGTGTGCACGAGCAGCGAGCCGCCCACGACGCCATCGCCGTCGGCACCGGCACCGTGCTCGCCGACGACCCCACGCTGACCGCGCGCGGCGACGGCGGCGAGCTGCTGCCGCACCAGCCGATCCCCGTCGTATTCGGCACGACACCGGTTCCGGCCGACGCGCGCCTGCGTCAACACCCGGCCGGGCTCATCGAGCTCGGTCACCGCGACCTGGATGCGGGCCTGCAGCACCTCGCCGAGCGCGGCATCCGACGGCTCTACGTCGAGGGCGGCCCGACCCTGGCCAGCGCGTTCCTGCGCGCAGGGCTCGCCGACGAGGTGCTTGTGTACCTCGCGCCGATGCTGATCGGCGGCCCGAAGGTGGCCCTCGACGACCTCGGGGCGACCACGATGAGCGAGGTGCGTCGGTTGAGCATCCACCGCATCGAGACCCTGGGCGACGACATCATGATCGTCGCCCGACCGAAGACCGATACCTCGCCCACCCCTGGAGGTTCCTGACCATGTTCACCGGACTCATCGAGGAGCTCGGCGCCGTCGTGCGCTGGGAGCCCCGCGGGGATGCCGCCCGCCTGACCGTGCGCGGCCCGCTCGTCGTCAGCGACGCCGCCCACGGCGACTCGATCTCGGTCAACGGCGTGTGCCTCACCGTCGTCGACCAGGGCGACGACTGGTTCACTGCCGACGTCATGGGGCAGACCATCGCCATGAGCACGATCAGCCGCTGGTCGGAGGGTGAGCCGGTCAACCTCGAGCGCGCCGCCGCTGTCGGCGACCGCCTCGGCGGCCACATCGTGCAGGGCCACATCGACGGCACGACGACCGTGCTCGAGATCCGCCAGCAGGACGACTGGCGAGTGCTGCGCTTCTCGCTCGACGCCGCCCACGCCCCCCTCGTCGTCGACAAGGGCTCGATCGCCGTCGACGGCGTGAGCCTGACCGTGAGCGCGGCCGGCGACGACTGGTTCGAGGTCTCGCTGATCCCCGAGACGCTCGCCGTGACCACCCTCGGCCGCAAGGAGGTCGGCGACTCCGCCAACCTCGAGACCGACATCCTCGCTCGACATGTAGCACGGCTGGTGCGATTCGGCGCCACCGCTGACGGAAGGACCCTGTCATGAGCATCGGAACCATCCCCCAGGCACTTGCCGCCCTCCGCGAGGGCAAGCCGGTGCTCGTCGCCGACGACGAGAGCCGCGAGAACGAGGGTGACGTCATCATCTCGGCCGAGCTCGCCACCCCGCAGTGGATCGCCTGGACGATCCGGCACACCAGCGGGTTCCTCTGCGCGCCGATGACGAACGAGGTCGCCGACCGCCTGAACCTGCCGCTCATGGTGAGCGACAACCAGGACCCTCGGCAGACGGCCTACACGATCACCGTCGATGCGGCCGACCGCATCACCACGGGCATCAGCGCGGGTGACCGCGCGCACACGCTGCGCGTGCTGGCCGACCCGGAGGCGACCCCCGCGAGCCTCATCCGCCCCGGCCACATCCTGCCGCTGCGCGCCGTCGACGGCGGCGTGCGCGAGCGCGCCGGCCACACCGAGGCCGCGGTCGAGCTCATGCGCCTGGCCGGCCTGCAGCCGGTGGCCGCGATCGGCGAGGTCGTCACTGACGAGGGCGACATGATGCGCCTGCCCGAGCTGATCCGCTTCGGCGAGCAGGAGGGCGTCGTCGTCATCACGATCGTCGACCTGATCGCCTACCTGCAGTCGGGCGAGGACTTCGCCGCCGCATCGCCCGCCCGCACCGGCGAGCGCGCCAGCAGCGTGACCTTCGAGGTCGCGACCACCGTGCCGACGACGCACGGCCCGTTCTCGATGCGCGCCTACCGCGACCGCAAGACGGGCGCCGATCACGTGGCGATCGTCAGCGGGATGCCCCACGACGACATGATCGTGCGCGTGCACTCCGAGTGCCTCACGGGTGAGGCGTTCGGCTCGCTCAAGTGCGAGTGCGGCCCCCAGCTCGACGCCGCGCTCGACGTCATCCAGCGCCAGGGCGGCGCCGTGCTGTACATGCGCGGCCACGAGGGGCGCGGGATCGGCCTCATCAACAAGCTCAAGGCCTACCGGCTGCAGGAGGACGGCTACGACACCCTCGACGCCAACCTCGCGCTCGGCCTGCCGGCCGATGCCCGCGACTACGAGGCCGCGAGCGACATGCTGCGCGACCTCGGCGTCTCGCGCGTGCGGCTGCTCAGCAACAACCCTGAGAAGCAGCGCCAGCTGACCCAGTACGGTATCGAGGTGAGCGCGCTCGTGCCGCTCGTGGTGGGCGTCGGCGACGACAACGAGGGCTACCTCAGCGCGAAGCGCGACCGTATGGGCCACCGCCTGCCGGACAGCATCACGAGCGCTCCCGTGTTCGCGACCATCGAAGGGAAGACCGCATGAGCGGCGCCGGATCCCCCACGTTGAACGTCGACGGGTCGGGCCTCACGGTCGCGATCGTCGCGGGCCAGTGGCACACCGCCATCAGCGAGGGCCTCAAGGCCGGCGCCCGCCGCGTGCTCGAGGCCTCCGGCGCCACGGTCGTCGAGTACGCCGTGCCCGGCTCGTTCGAGCTGCCCGTGGTGAGCAAGGCCGCGCTCGAGGCGGGGGCCGATGCGGTGGTCGCGCTCGGCGTGATCATCCGTGGCGGCACCCCCCACTTCGAGTACGTGAGCGCCGCCGCGACCGACGGGCTCACGCGGGTCGCGCTCGACACGGGCAAGCCGGTCGGCTTCGGTGTGCTGACGCTCGAGAACGAGCAGCAGGGCCTCGATCGTGCGGGTCTGCCCGGCTCAACCGAGGACAAGGGCGCCGAGGCGGCCGAGGCCGCGTTGGCGACCGCCCGGGCGCTGCAGGTCATCCGCGGCTGATCGCCACCGGCGCGGGGCGCCTGCGCAGCGCGCTCGCCCACGGCCGGCCGGGCACGTGCCCCGACCCGCGACTGGAACCTGCGGATCCCTCACCGGGAACACCCTGCAACGCCGTTCCATTGTGCTGAGACCGGCATGAAATCGGGGCATTTTCGGGTGGAACGACTCGTCCACCCTGTGAAAATTGTGGAACCGGTTGCAGGTTGAACGCGATCGGGTGATACTCCCACGAACGGGAGGTCGTCAGCGACGACGGCGTCGCTCCTCCCGCGAGGGAGAGCAGCACATGCGCACTCGAACACGGCACGCCGCAGCGGGGGGCATCGCCCTGACCCTGTCGGTCATCGCCACACTCATCGTCGGGCCGACCTCGGCCACGGCCGCCACCGCCACCAACAACCCCGACTTCAGTGCCAACGTCATGGCCCCGCTCGAGGTCTCGAACTGGACCGAGTTCGGCAACCAGCTCGCGACCGTCGAGGCCTACGGTGTCGACGCCGTCACCGTCGATGTCTGGTGGGGCAAGGTCGAAGCGGCCGGCGACAACCAGTTCAACTGGAGCTACTACGACCAGGTCTTCCAGGCGATCACGAGCCGCGGGCTCGACATCGTTCCGATCTTCTCGTTCCACCAGTGCGGCGGCAATGTGGGCGACACCTGCAACATCCCGCTGCCGTCGTGGCTGTGGAGCAAGTACCAGGGCGCCACCCTCAACGGCGTCACGCTCGACATCAACGGCCTCAAGCACCGCAGCGAGCAGGGCAACGTCTCGAACGAGACGGTGCAGGGCTGGGCGACGCCGCTCGTGGTCAACGAGTACCAGGCGTTCACGCAGGCCTTCGTCGCGCGCTACGGCACGACCTACGCGACGCGGATG
This sequence comes from Microcella sp., assembly GCA_020216895.1. Lineage (GTDB taxonomy): Bacteria > Actinomycetota > Actinomycetes > Actinomycetales > Microbacteriaceae > Microcella. Next base: position 6,148 of record JAIWOM010000036.1, on the reverse strand, counting down.
CAGGAGATCAACGTCTCGCTCGGCCCGGCCGGCGAGCTGCGCTACCCCTCCTACAACAGCCACGACTCGGGTACCGGCTACCCGACGCGCGGTGCACTGCAGGCCTACTCGCCGCTCGCGGTCAAGAGCTTCCAGCAGTGGGCGCTCGGCAAGTACGGGTCGATCGCGGGCATCAACGCCGCGTGGGGCTCCACGGTCACGAGCATCAGCCAGGTGCAGCCGCCGAGCAACGCCGGGTTCTTCTTCTCCTCCGGCGACTACCGCAACACCACCTACGGCAAGGACCTCATCGACTGGTACAACAAGAGCCTCGTCGACCATGGCGAGCTGATGCTCGACACCGTGCTCGCGGCGCTCGGCACCTCGTTCCCCGGCGCGGAGATCGGCTACAAGATCCCTGGCGTGCACTGGTCGATGACCGGCCCGACGCCGCGCGCCGCCGAGGTCGCGGCGGGGCTCATCCAGACCAGCGTCGACATGTCCGCGGCGAGCACCGGCCGCGGCTACGCGAACATCGTCGGGCTCGCCAACCGGGTCGCCGACTCGGGCCGCGGGGTCATCCTGCACTTCACCTGCCTCGAGTTCAACGACGAGAACTTCGCTCCGCAGTACTCGCAGGCCAAGACCCTCGTCGGCTGGGTGGGCGCCGAGGCGGGCCGCCAGGGCGTGAAGATCAAGGGCGAGAACGCGCTCGCCGGCGGCATCACGTCGAACAACGGCTGGGACAACGTCAACCAGGCGTTCGACTCCTTCCCGTACATCGGCATGACCGTGCTGCGCGTCGGCGAGGTCGCGTCGGGCACCGGCGCCACGCGCTACGCGCAGTTCATCCAGAAGTACCGCCCCGCTGGATCGAGCTGGAACTCGCTGTACGTGCGCGGCACGAACAACAACTGGAGCCTCGGCACGCCGATGACCAAGTCGGGCGATGTCTGGACGGCGACGAACGTGTCGTTCGGCACGGCATCGAACCAGCGGTTCAAGTTCGACGTGCGCGGCGACTGGACGCTGAACTTCGGCGGCACGGGCCTCAGCGGCACGGCCGTGCAGAACGGCGGCGACATCGCGGTGACCCCGGGCACGACCTACACGATCACCTTCAACGAGGTGACGAAGGCGTACTCGGCGACCCCGACCGGCTCGCAGCCGCCGCAGGGCCAGGGGGTGACGGTGCACTTCGCCGAATGGCAGTCGGCGACGAGCTACTCGATCCACACCTGGAACGGCATCAGCGGCACCTTCCCGATGACCTACGAGGGCTTCATCAACGGCCGTCACTGGTGGAAGGTGACGCTCGCCACCGCGCCCACGTCGTTCGGGTTCACCTTCACGAACAGCAACGGCAACTGGAACGCGCCCGACCGGCAGTACGCCAACCAGGCGAGCACGATCTACGTGCTGCCGAACAGCGCGACCATCTACACCGCCCGCCCCTAGCGGCGATCACGGCTGGCGCGGCGCCCGCTCCCCCACCATCCGGGGGGCGGGCGCCGCGTCACTTCAGGAACAGCGCGCGCAGACGGCTCGTCGTGAAGACGATGCCGATGCCGATCATCACCAGGTAGTAGCCGACGTGCACGAGCATCATCGGCGATAGTGCGCCCGTGGTCAGCCCGCGCACCAGCTCGACGCCGTGCCACAGCGGCAGCGCCTGGATCACCCACTGGATCGCCTCGGGGTAGACGGTGATCGGGTAGAACGTCGCCGAGAACAGGAACATCGGCAGCATGATGAAGGCGATCCAGTCCATCTGGTTGAAGGTCTTCATGTAGCTGGTGATCGCCATGCCGAGGCTCGCGAAGCCGAAGGCGATGAGCAGCACGGCCGGCAGCGCCAGCAGCGCCGTCCAGGCGAGGTTGAGGCCGAAGACCTGCATGATCACCATGAACCCGACGGCGTACATCGCGCCGCGCACGAGGGCCAGGAAGATCTCGCCGAGGGCGACGTCGAGCGGGCCCAGCGAGGTGGCGAGCATCCCGTGATACAGCCGCGAGTAGTTCAGCTTGAAGAAGACGTTCCACGTCGAGTCGTAGACCGCGCCGTTCATGGCCGAGACGGCGAGCAGCGCCGGCGCGATGAACGCGGCGTACGGCACCTCCTGGCCCGTCGACGTCTGCACGGTGCCGACGAGCGCCCCGAAGCCGATGCCGAGCGAGAGCAGGTAGAACACCGGCTCGAAGAAGCCGCTAAGCACGACGAGACCGTTCGTGCTGCGCGTCGCGAGGAACCCGCGGTGGATGACCGCTCGCGTGTTGCCCGCGTACAGCGCGCTGCGCCGCGGGGCGAAGTCCTGCTCGGTCGAGGTCGTGGCGGTCACTTGTTGAGCCTCCGCGCGAAGTGGCGGTGGGTCGCCCACAGGCCGACCGCGAACAGCACGACGAGATAGCCGACGTGGGTGACTGTGAGCCACAGGGGCTCCTGCAGACCGTAGCTGAAGACGCGCCCGAGCTCGGTGCCGTGCCACAGCGGCGACGCCCAGCCGAGCGGCTGCAGCCACAGCGGCAGCTGCTCGAGCGGGAAGAACGTGCCCGAGAACAGGAACAGCGGGGTGATCGCGAAGCGCTGAAGCATCGCCATCTGGCCCTTGTCCTCGGTGATCGTCGAGGTGTACGAGGCCTGGGCGGCCCCGATCGCCAATCCCGTGAGCGTCGCGGCGAAGATCGCCACCCACCCAGCGGGCGAGGGCACCGCCCCGAACAGGATGATGATGCCGAAGTAGATCGCGACCGTGACGACGATGCGGATCGCGAGCTGGATCATCGTGCCGTTCACGATCTGCGCGGGCGAGATCGGTGCGGCGTTCATGGCGAAGAAGATGGGGTTCCACTTGAAGCCGGCCATGATCGGGTAGCTGGTCTCGTTGGCGGCGATCGTCATCGCGGCCGTCGCCATGAGGGCGGGGGCGACGAACTGCAGGTAGCTGACGCCGCCGACGCCCTGCGGCACGAGGCTCGCGAGCCCCACCCCGAGCGCGAAGAGGTAGATGAGCGGGTTGCCGAAGCTCTGGAAGATCGCGTCGGGCAGGTAGCCCTTCATGCCGCGGAGGCGGTGCTCGGCGACGTACCACGAGCCCCAGCGGCGCGGGGCGATGCCGGCGGCGAGCGCGCGCTCCGCATCCGTCTGGGCGGTCAGCGGCGCTGCGGGCGTCTGATCGAGCGCGCTCATTCGATGAGGCTCCGTCCGGTGAGGCGAAGGAAGACGTCCTCCAGGCTCGACCGGCGCACCAGGGAGGTGATCGGCTCGAGGCCGAGGCGCGTGATCGCCTCGAGGGCCGCCTCGCCGTTGTCGCTGTAGACGAGGATGCGGTCGGGCAGCACCTCGAGACGCTCGCCGACCCCGGCCAGCGACAAGGCGGCCTCGGCGTTCTTGTCGCTGCCGAAGCGCACCTCGAGCACCTCCTTGCTGGAGTACTCGCGGATCAGCGCCGCGGGCGAGCCCTCGGCCATGATGCGGCCCTTGTCGACCACGACGAGGCGGTCGCAGAGCTGCTCGGCCTCGTCCATGTAGTGGGTGGTGAGCACCAGCGTCGTGCCGCGCTCCTTGAGGCGGAACAGGCGGTCCCAGAGGATGTGACGGGCCTGCGGGTCGAGGCCCGTCGTCGGCTCGTCGAGCAGCAGGATGCGGGGCTCGTTGATGAGCGCGCGCGCGATCGTGAGGCGGCGCTTCATGCCGCCGGAGAGGTCATCGACCTTCGCCTTCGCCCGGTCGGTCAGCTGCGCGAACTCGAGCAGGGAGTCGGCGCGCTCGGCGATGACCTTCCGCGGCAGGCCGAAGTAGCGGCCGTAGACGAGCAGGTTGTCGCGCACCCGCAGCTCCTGGTCCAGGTTGTCCTGCTGCGGCACCACGCCCAGCTGCGAGCGGATGTCGGGGCCGTGCTGGTTCGGGTCGAGGCCGAGGATGCTGAGCTCGCCGCCGGTGCGCGTCGAAACCGCCCCCACCATGCGCATGGTGGTCGACTTGCCGGCGCCGTTCGGGCCGAGCAGGCCGAACGACTCGCCGGGGGCAACATCGAAGTCGATGGCGTCGACGGCGGTGAAGTCGCCGTAGGTCTTGGTCAGCTGGCGGGCGGAGATCACGGGATGGGGCACGAGGACCCAGCCTAGACCTGCGGCGGGCGCCGCCACCCGGGAGCCGCGGATGCGCGACCAGCCGGCACCGAGGCGAGGTCGGCCAGGATGGTCGTATGAGCGCGAGCACCGCATCCCCCCGCCGCCGCTTCGGCCGCCCCGGCGCCGGTTCTACCACCGACGATGGGCCGCGCGCGACCTTCCGGCAGCTGCTGCCCTACCTGCTCGAGCACCGCGCGGTGCTGAGCTGGGTGATCGTGATCAGCGTGCTCGGGGCGTTCGCCTCGCTCGCGCAGCCGCTGCTGGTCTCGCAGGTGATTGGCATCGTCGAGGAGGGCGGCGACCTCGCGCCGGTCGTGGCCCTGCTCGTCGCCCTCGTCGTCGCCGCCGGACTGCTGAGCGGCTTCGGGCACTACCTCCTGCAGCGCACCGGCGAGGGGGTCGTGCTGTCGAGCCGGAAGGCGCTGGTGCGCCGGCTGCTGCACCTGCCGATCAGCGAGTTCGACGAGCGCCGCACCGGCGATCTCGTCAGCCGGGTGGGCAGCGACACCACCCTGCTGCGGGCCGTGCTGACCCAGGGTCTCGTCGAGGCGATCGGCGGCAGCCTGACGTTCCTCGGCGCGCTCATCGCGATGACCATCATCGATCCGGTGCTGCTGGGGCTGACCGTGCTCGTGATCGCGGTGTCGGTGGTCACCGTCGTGGTGCTGTCGCAGCGCATCCGCATCGCCAGCCGCACGGCGCAGGAGCGAGTCGGCGACCTCGCCGCCGCGGTCGAGCGGTCCATCTCGGCGATCCGCACGGTGCGCGCGGCGGGCGCGACCGAACGCGAGATCACGGCCATCGAGGGCAATGCGCGAGGCGCCTGGGAGCAGGGCATCGCCGTGGCGAAGATCTCGGCGCTCGTCGTGCCGATCTCGTCGATCGCCCTGCAGGTGTCGTTCCTGGTCGTGCTCGGCGTCGGCGGCTTCCGCGTCGCCTCGGGCATCATCACGGTCGGCGAGCTCGTCGCGTTCATCCTCTTCCTGTTCCTGCTGATCGGCCCGCTCGGGCAGGCGTTCGGCGCGATCACGAGCGTGAACGCGGCGCTCGGCGCGCTCGGCCGCATCCAGGAGATCATCGGCCTCCCGAGCGAGCGCGAGCGGGATGCGGGCATCGAGCCCGCCGCCCCGACGACCTCGACGGCCGCGGTCTCGTTCGACGACGTGCACTTCGCCTACCCGGTGAGCGCCCACAGGACGGAGACCGAGAAGGCGATCGCGGAGGTGGTGGGCGAGCCGGAGCGCGACACCACGGTTCTGCGCGGCGTGAGCTTCAGCGTCCCGGTCGGCGCGCGCACCGCGCTGGTCGGGCCGAGCGGCGCGGGCAAGAGCACGATCCTGGCGCTCATCGAGCGGTTCTACGACCCGACCGCGGGGGTGATCCGCATGGGCGGCGTCGACATCCGCGCCCTCGACCGCGACGAGCTGCGCAGCCGCATCGGATACGTCGAGCAGGACGCCCCGGTGCTCGCCGGCAGCCTGCGCGACAACCTGCTGCTCGGCAGCCCCGACGCGACCGACGAGCAGTGCGTGGCCGTGCTGCGCTCGGTCAACCTCGACGAGGTGCTCGACCGCGACCCGCGGGGGCTCGACGCCCAGGTCGGCGAGGAGGGCGTCATGCTCTCGGGCGGCGAGCGCCAGCGGCTCGCGATCGCGCGGGCCCTGCTCGCCGCGCCGCCGGTGCTGCTGCTCGACGAGTCGACCTCATCGCTCGACGGTGCCAACGAGCAGCGCATGCGGGAGGCGATCGATGCCGTCGCGCAGGACCGCACCCTGATCGTCATCGCGCACCGGCTGTCGACGGTGGTCGACAGCGACCAGATCGTCGTGCTCGACCACGGGCAGGTGGTCGGTGTCGGCACGCACAGCGACCTGGTGCGCACGGTGCCGCTCTACCGCGACCTGGCGAAGCACCAGCTGCTCGTCTAGCCTCCCCGGGCGACGGATGCGGGCCTCACGCCCGCGAGGGCACCACCTCGGCGCCCGCCGCCGCGAGGTCACGCAGCGCCGCCGCGCTCGTCTCGGGCGCGACGCCCGCCA
>JAIWOM010000035.1 GCA_020216895.1 Microcella sp. | reverse complement strand
AGCACGCGGGCGGCCTCGGCGAAGAGCCGCAGGGCGAGCCCGGTGTGCACCGCGGCGCCCACGTGGAACGGCGGGTTGAGCACGACCAGGTCGGCGCTCGCGTCGGGCTGCTGCGAAAGCCCGTCGTCGTGCACCGCCTCGATGCGCACGCCGTTGGCCTCGGCGGTGAGGGTTGCGCTGGCGACGGCGATCGCCGACACGTCGCTCGCGATCACCCGGGCACCGGGGGCACGGCGGGCGAGCGCACTGGCGAGCAGGCCCGACCCGCACGCCAGGTCGATGGCGGTCGTGAACGGGGGCAGGGTGTCGACGGTCGCCAGCAGCGCGCGGGTGCCGATATCGACGGATGCCCCCGCGAACACGCCCGGCAGTGCGACGACGTGCAACGCGTGATCGGGGTCGTACCCGCGCGCGGGTGCGAGAGGCTCGCGGCGGATCGGCCCGCGCGCCGTCAGCAGCCGCGCCTTCCCCCGGGCGAGCGACACGTCGACGCGGGCGAAGCTGCCCCGGAGCACCGCGTTCTGGGTCGGGGTCATGTGCTTGACCATGTTGCCGGCGACGAGCACGGCGTCGTCGGGCGCCCGTGCGGCGAGGAGGCGGGCGACGGCATCGAGGCGGTCGAGAGACCGGGGCAGGCGCAGGAGGATGAGCGACGCATCCGCCGCCACCGCATCGAGGGCGAGGTGCTCGATCGGAGCCGCGGGGGCGAGGCGCGCGGCGTTGCGCTCGAGCGCGTGGCGGGCCACGAGGGAGTCCTGGTGCACGCGGACCGCCGGGGCGCCCAGAGCGAGGGCGCCGAGGGTGAGGGCGCCGTGCGTGTCATCGATGACGGCGACCGGCCCGGGGTGAAGCATCGGCTGAGCGAGATCGAGCAGGTAGCGATCCGCGGCATCCCAGGCGCGCAGCTCGGGCGCCTCGAGGTCGGGCGCGCGACGCAGACCATCGAGCATCGCATCGAGGGGGGCGGAGCTCGCCTGGTCGGGCACCCGGTCAGCCTAGGTGCGCGCGAGCAGGTCGGCGACGCGCTGCTGCAGCTCGCCCGACCGGAAGGGCTTGATGATGAAGTCGTCGACCCCGGCGGCGAAGGCCGCATCGATGTCGCTCTGCTGGGCCCGCGCGGTCAGCATGAGCACGCGGGTGCGGCTGGCCACGGGATGCGCGCGCAGCGCCGAGCAGACCTCCAGGCCGCTCAACCCGGGCATCATCCAGTCGACCAGGAGCAGGTCGGGGAGCTGTTCGAGAGCCTTCCTCAGACCCTCGTCGCCGTCGGCGGCGGTCGTCACGGATTATCCCTCGCGCTCGAGCCGGGTCGCGATGAGCGCGAGAATATCTGGCTCATCCTCACACACGAGTACGCGCGCCACGCCACCCTCCCCGATCGCTCCGCTGGGTCTAGTCTCAGCCGTGTGAACCCGGTGCGTCAACGCGACGAGCAGCACCACGACACCGCCGTGCTCGGCGCGGTCAGCCTCATCCAGCGCCTGCGGGACGCCCCGCGGCCGGTGTACCTGGTCGTGATCATCGGTCTCGCCGTCGTGACGTTCGCACTCGGTCTCGCCGCGCTGTACCTCACCCCTCCGGGGGGCACGGCAGCGATCTGGTGGCCTGCGGCCGGGACGAGCGCGCTGCTCGCGCTGCTGTACCGCGGTCCGCGCTGGCAGGTCTTCGTCCTCGTCGCCGTCGTGGCGGCGGGCTCGAACCTGTTCATCGGGCGCCCGCCGGTCTTCGCCCTCTGGGCCGTCATCATCCTCGTCGCCGAGCTCATCGTGTTCCTGTTCGTGCTGGGCCCCCAAGGGCGAGGGGCGCTGCTGTCGACCACGCGCGGGCTGCTGCGTTTCATCGGCGCGAGCATCGCGGCCGCGGCGACCGTCGGCATCATCGGAGCAACCGCATTCGTGCTGCTCGTCGGTGCCGACCCGTTGCTGACCTTCGCCTCGCTGGTGCCGTCGCACCTCTCGGCGCTGCTCCTCATCGTCCCGCTCGTGCTCGTGCCCGTGCCCCGCGGGCTCTCGGCGCAGCGGGCCGAGCTCATCGTGCAGGCCGTTCTGACGGGTGCGGTCACCGTTCTCGTGTTCGCCCCGTTCCAGAGCGAGGCGATCGGTGCACTGCTGTTCCCGTTCTTCGGCTGGGCCGCGGTGCGCTTCCCGCCCATCGTCGCGACAGCCGAGCTCGTCGTGCTGGGCGCCGTCGGCTCGGTGCTCACGGTGCTCGGTGGTGGCCCGTACGCGGACCCCGCCGTCAACGTGCCGGCCGCGCTCCTCGTGCAGGTCTACCTCCTGTCGATCGCGATCACGATCCAGTTCATCACCACGGTGCGCAGCGAGCGGGCCGAGCTGCGGGCCGAGAATCTCCGCCGTGCGACGCTGCTGCGGGGCGGGTTCGTCGGCTCGCAGCTGGGCGCCGCATTCGCCCGCGTGCTGCCGAACGGTGACGTCGGCATCGTCGAGGCGAACTCGGTCGCCGAGTCCTTCATCGAACCGTCGTGGTTCGACCCCTTCGTCGCCGCCTGGCTCGAGAGCGGCACCGATGACGTGAGCACCGAGATCCTGCTCGACGACGGCCGCACGCTGCAGGTCTACGGGCGGCGCCTGCCGACCGAGGAGAGCGACGATGTGCTCGGCGTGCAGCTCGTGGACATCAGCGACTTCGTCGCCGCCCAGACCGCGATGGCGCACGCGGTCGAACGGGAGCGGCGCGTGGCCGACGAGCTCCGGGCCCTCGCCCAGCAGAAGGACGACTTCGTCTCCTCCGTCAGCCACGAGCTGCGCACACCGATCACGAGCATCCTCGGTTTCGCCGAGGAGCTCGACGAGACGGCGACGGAGCACCAGAAGGAGTTCACGACGATCATCGTCCGCAATGCCCACCGTCTCGGAGCGATGGTCGAGGAGCTGCTCGAGCTCGGCCGGATGACGGCACGGAATCCCGCGCACGAGCACGGGATCATCGACCTGGCAACCATCGCCACCGAGGCCGTCACTGACCAGTCGCCCGCCGCGCGCGACCGCGAGGTCACGGTCGAGGTCGCTGCGGCCTCCGGGCCGGCTCTGGTGACGGGCAACGCGACCACGCTCGGTCGGATCGCCACGAACCTCGTCGCGAACGCGATCAAGTTCACCCCGGCCGGTGGCCTCGTACGCGTCTCGATCGCCGGCGACGCGACGGAGGTGCACCTCGCGGTCGACGACTCCGGCCCCGGCATCTCCGACGAGGATGCTCCGCGCGTGTTCGAGAGGTTCTTCCGCTCAGCTGACCCGCAGAAGCTGCAGGCCCCCGGCACGGGCTTGGGCCTCTCGATCGTGCGGGCGCTCGTCGAGCTGCTCGATGGCACGATCGGGGTCGAGCGCTCCGAGCTCGGCGGCGCGCGGCTGGTCGTCGTTCTCCCCCGCGCTGACGCCTCGTAGTGCCACCTCGCTGCTGTGACAGGGGAGGGCGCGCGGCTAGCCGCGGCGGAGCGGACGCCAGACGACGAGCTGGTTCGGCTTCTGCACGCGCGTGCCCGCCTTGATCGACACGACCTCACCCTCGACCCCGGCGGCGAAGACGCGGCGACCGGGGCGGCTCAGCAGCTCGTCGGCGAGCGCCGTCTCCAGCTCGCGCACGCGGGCGCGCAGCTCGACGACCTCGTTCTCGAGCTCGAGGATGCGGCGGATGCCCTCGAGGTTGAGCCCCTCGGCGCTCAGCCGGGCGATCTCGCGCAGCTGCACGACGTCGCGCATGGAGTAGCGGCGGCTCTGGCCGGCCGTGCGGGTGGGCGAGACGAGCCCGAGCCGGTCGTACTGCCGCAGCGTCTGCGGGTGCATGCCCGCGAGGTCGGCCGCGACGGCGATCCCGAAGATCGGGCTGTTCTCGTCCATGGCGGTCATCCTCTCGCGGTCACACCCTCGCGCGCGCGATCAGCTCGTCACGGGGGTTCTCGTCGGGCAGGGCCGCGGCGAACTGCTGCAGCTTCTTGGCGGCGTCGGCGCTGAGGTGCGAGGGCACGGCCACCTGCACGGTGGCGAGCAGGTCGCCTGTGCCCTTGGCGGTGGTGACTCCGCGACCCTTGACGCGCAGCACCCGCCCGCTGGGGGTGCCGGCCGCGACCTTCAGCTTGACGACTTCGCCGCCGAGCGTCGGCACCTCGATGGTGGCACCGAGGGCCGCCTCGACGAACGTGACGGGAACATCCAGTCGCAGGTTCAGCCCGTCGCGCGTGAACACGGGATGCGGGCGCACCTGCACCGTCAGCACCAGATCACCGGCCTCGCCGCCGTCGGGACTCGGCTCGCCCTTGCCGCGCAGCCGGATCTTCTGCCCGTCGGCGACACCGGCGGGGATCTTCACCTGGATCGGCTTGCCCCCGCCCGGGCGCTCGAGCGTCACGGTGTCGCCGTGCACGGCGGTCCTGAACTCGAGTGCCACGGTCGCGACGTGGTCGCGGCCCTTCGTCGGCCCGCCGAACCGACGCCCCCCGCCCGTGGCGCCGCCGCCGAACAACCCGCCGAAGATGTCGCCGAAGTCGCCCGGCGTCGCGCCCCGGCGAGCGCCGCCCGGAGGGTAGCCCCCGCCGAACATCCCGCCGAAGACGTCCTCGAAGCCGCCCGGCGCTCCGCCGGCCGTGAAGCGCGCGCCTGAGCCCATGGCCCGCACCTGGTCGTACTCGGCCCGCTGCTGCGGGTCGGAGAGCACGGCGTGCGCCTCGCTGATCTCCTTGAAGCGCGCCTCGGCCTTCGGGTCACCCGGGTTGGAGTCGGGGTGGTACTGCCGGGCGAGCTTCCGGTAGACCTTCTTCAGCTCCGCTTCCGAGACGTCCTTGCTGACGCCGAGCACGGCGTAGAAGTCCTTCTCGAACCAGTCCTGGCTCGCCATGGCGCCCCCCTAGTCCTGCGGAACGGCGACCGCGACCTTTGCCGGGCGCACCAGCCGCTCACCGAGCGCGTAGCCGATCTCGATCACATCGGCGACGGTCTGCTCGGTGGCGTCGGGGCTCGACAGCTGCGCGATCGCCTCGTGGATGCTCGGGTCGAAGACCTCGCCCACCGCACCGACCCGGCGCAGGCCGTAGCGCTCGAAGCCCTGCTGCAGCTTCTGCGCGACGAGCTCGAGGGGGCTGCCCTCGAGGTCGCCGTGCGCGGCCGCGCGGTCGAGGTCGTCGATCGCAGGCAGCAGCGTGCGGATCACCTCGGCGATCACGGCTTCGCGGTTCGCCTGCCGGTCGCGCTCGACGCGCGTGCGGAAGTTGGCCAGCTCGGCTTCGGCGCGGGCGGCGCGGTCGCGGTACTCCTCGATCTCGCGCTGCCCGGCCTCGGAGAGGATGTGATCGATGTCTGCGTCGAGGCTCGACGTGTCGTCGAGCGTGGGCTCCGCATCCCCCGCCCCGTCGGCCGGCCCCCCGCCGGGAGCCGCGGCGGCCGACTCGTCGTCGACCGCGCGCGGCTCGCCCGTCTCGGGGTCGATGCGGCGCTTGTCCCGGACGACGGGCTCCTGCTCATCGTCGTCGCGCTTCTTCGCCATGACTACTTCGCGTCCTTGTCCGCGGAGGCGGGCTTGTCGTCCTCGTCCTCGACGATCTCGGCGTCGACGACGTCCTCATCGCTCGCGGTCGGGGTCTCCTGGTCGGCCGAGGGGGTCGGGTCCATCTGCGACGCGGCGTAGATCGCCTCGCCCAGCTTGGTCTGCGAGGCGTTGAGGGCGTCGAACGCGGTCTTCACCGCGGCGTCGTCGTCACCGGCGAGCGCCGCCTTGAGAGCGTCGACGTCGGCCTGCACCTCACCCTTGACGTCGTCGGGCAGCTTGTCCTCGTTCTCCTTGATGAGCTTCTCGATCGAGTAGACGAGCTGCTCGGAGTTGTTGCGCACCTCGGCCTTCTCGCGACGCTCCTTGTCCTCGGCCGCGTGCTCCTCGGCCTCGCGCACCATGCGCTCGATGTCCTCCTTCGCGAGCGACGAGCCGCCCGTGATGGTCATCGACTGCTCCTTGCCGGTGCCCTTGTCCTTCGCCGACACGTGCACGATGCCGTTCGCGTCGATGTCGAAGGTGACCTCGATCTGCGGGATTCCCCGCGGAGCCGGCGCAATGCCGGTCAGCTCGAACGTGCCGAGGTTCTTGTTGTCGCGCGTGAACTCACGCTCGCCCTGGAAGACCTGGATCGCGACGGACGGCTGGTTGTCGTCGGCCGTGGTGAAGGTCTCGCTGCGCTTGGTCGGGATGGCCGTGTTGCGCTCGATGAGCTTGGTCATGATGCCGCCCTTGGTCTCGATGCCGAGGCTGAGCGGGGTGACATCGATGAGCAGCACATCCTTGCGCTCGCCCTTCAGCACGCCGGCCTGCAGGGCGGCGCCGACGGCGACGACCTCGTCGGGGTTGACGCCCTTGTTGGGCTCCTTGCCGCCGGTGAGCTTCTTGACCAGCTCGGTGACGGCGGGCATGCGGGTCGAGCCGCCGACCAGCACGACGTGCGCGATGTCGCCGACCTTGACGCCGGCCTCGCGGATGACGTCCTCGAAGGGCTTCTTGGTGCGCTCAAGCAGGTCGCTCGTGAGCTCCTCGAACTTGGCGCGGGTGAGGGTCTCGTCGAGGTTGGCGGGGCCGTTCTCGGTGAGCGAGAGGTAGGGCAGCTGGATGCTGGTCGAGGTCGAGCTCGAGAGCTCCTTCTTCGCCTGCTCCGCGGCCTCCTTGAGACGCTGCTTGGCGATCTTGTCGTTGCTGACGTCGACGCCGGTGGTCTCCTTGAAGCGCTGGATCAGGTACGAGACGACGCGGCCGTCCCAGTCGTCGCCGCCGAGGCGGTTGTCCCCCGCGGTGGCCTTGACCTGGATGGTGCTGAAGTCCTCATCCTTGCCGACCTCGAGGAGGCTGACGTCGAAGGTTCCGCCACCGAGGTCGAAGACGAGGATGAGCTCGTCCTCCTTGCCCTTGTCGAGCCCGTAAGCGAGGGCGGCCGCGGTCGGCTCGTTGATGATGCGCAGCACGTTGAGGCCCGCGATCTCGCCGGCCTCCTTGGTGGCCTGGCGCTCGGCGTCGTTGAAGTAGGCGGGCACCGTGATGACGGCGTCGGTGACGCTCTCGCCCAGGTACTGCTCCGCATCCCGCTTCAGCTTCGCGAGAATACGCGCGCTGATTTCCTGCGGGGTGTACTTCTTGCCGTCGATCTCCTGCTTCCAGTCGGTGCCCATGTGGCGCTTGACGCTCGCGATGGTGCGGTCGACGTTGGTGACCGCCTGGCGCTTCGCGGTCTCGCCGACGAGCACCTCGCCGTCCTTCGTGAACGCGACGACGGAGGGCGTGGTGCGGAAGCCCTCGGCGTTGGCGATGACAGTGGGCTCGCCGCCCTCGAGGACGGAGACGACGGAGTTGGTGGTTCCGAGGTCGATGCCGACGGCACGGGCCATGGTGGTGCTCCTTCTGGGAATGGGTGTGAAGCGTGCGTGCGCGAAAGGTTGAGTCGCGCTGTATCAAGTTTGAGATTCGGGATGCGGGCTGTCAAGTCGAGCGGCGCAAACCTGCGTCGCTCTGGCTCAACTCTCAGGAGCGGTTTCTCGCTACGGTGAAGGGGAGGCAACGGAGCCTCAGGAAAGGAGTCACCGATGACAACCGCATCCACCCCCGCACTGCCCTGGTGGCAGCGGCTCGGATCCCTCTCGATCGCCGCGCTCGTGCTCGTGGCGACCAACGGGCTCTACATGCTGCTCGTCGCGTTCGGCAACATCACCGACTACGACACGAACTACGCGTTCGTCGAGCGGGTGTTCGCCATGGACACGACCAACTTCGGCCAGGGGCAAGACGTCAACCTCGACCCCGACATCATGTGGCGCGCGATCGACAACCCGGTGCTGGCCAACGTCGGCTACATCGGCCTGATCGTCGTCGAGGCCCTCGCCGGCATCGTGCTGCTCATCGCGACGATCGCCTGGATTCGCTACCTGCGCGGCTCGGTCTCGCTCGCGGCCGCCCGCGCGCTGTCGACCCTCGGCCTGGTGCTGGTGATCCTCGTGTTCTTCACGGCGTTCATCACCGTCGGCGGCGAGTGGTTCAACATGTGGCGCTCGGTCGAATGGAACGGTCTCGACCCGGCGCTGCAGAACTCGATCCTCGCCATCGCGAGCCTGATCGTCGTGCACATGGTGCGCGACGAGCGCTCCGAGGCCTGAACACGATGCGCTCACGCTACCGATCGTTCACCGGGCGGCGGTAGCGTGAGCGCATGACACAGGAGTCGACGGGCAAGACCGTGCCGGTGACCGCCAACACCCTCGCCGTGGGGGTTATGGGGCTCGACCTGCAGGAGGGCATCCAGGTACCCCGTCGACGCGTCTTCGCGTGGGCGTTCTGGGACTGGGCGACGCAGCCGTTCAACACCGTGCTGCTCACCTTCGTCTGGGTTCCGAGCTACCTGACGAGCACGTTCTTCATCGACCCGGCCGTGGTCGGCACCGCGGGCGAGGAGGCCGCACTCGGGCAGCTCGCGAGCAACCTCGGCTACGGCATCACCATCGCCGGCCTGCTGATCGCTCTGCTCGCCCCCGTCATGGGCCAGCGCGCCGACCGGGCTGGCCGGCAGAAGCTGCAGCTGTTCATCTTCACCGCGCTGCTGATCGTCGCCCAGCTCGGCTTGGCCTTCGTGCAGCCCGGGGCTGAGTGGTTCTGGATGGGCGTCGCGCTCATCGCCATCGGCAGCGTTTTCGGCGAGATCGCCGGCGTCAGCTACAACGCACTGCTCATCTCGGTCTCGACACCGAAGACGGTCGGCAAGGTGTCGGGCCTCGGCTGGGGCTTCGGCTATCTCGGCGGCATCGTCGCGCTCACGATCGTGGTCGGGCTGATCCTCGGCGGCATCCTCGACGGCGAGCAGGGCGCGACGTTCCAGATCATCGCGCTCGGCGCGACCATCTGGACGATCATCTTCGTCATCCCGATCTTCCTCAGCGTGCCCGAGCCGCCCAAGCTGGCCGCCGAGGAGAAGGTCGGTTTCTTCCGCAGCTACATCGAGCTCGGGCGGAGCATCGCCCGCCTGTGGCGCGAGACCCGCCCGACCTTCTGGTTCTTGCTCGCCAGCGCCGTCTACCGTGACGGCCTGTCGGCGGTGTTCACCTTCGGCTCGGTCATCGCCGCGATCGTCTTCGGCTTCGGCTTCACCGACCTCGTGATCTTCGGCATTGCGCTCAACATCGTGGCGGGTGTCTCGACGATCCTCGCCGGCCGCCTCGACGACCGCTTCGGCCCGAAGCGCGTCATCCTGATCTCGGTGTTCGGGCTCGTCGCCTGCACCCTCGTCGTGTTCTTCTTCGCCGACCTCGGTGCCGGGCTGTTCTGGGCGGCCGGCATCGTGCTCGCCGCGTTCGTCGGGCCGGCGCAGGCGGCCTCGCGCTCGTTCCTCGCCCGGGTCACGCCGGCGGGTCGCGAGGGCGAGGTCTTCGGCCTCTACGCCACCACCGGTCGCGCAGCCGGCTGGATGGCCTCCCTGCTGTGGGGCGTGTTCATCGCGATCGCGGCGAACCAGACCCTGTTCGGCATCCTCGGCATCTCGATCGTGCTCCTGAACGGCGGCATCATGCTGCTGTTCGTGAAGGCACCGGAGCGCTCCAGCGCGACGAACTGAGTCGCTCAGCGAGCGTGGCGTGCGCGAGCACGCCGCGCCGGGCGCCCGGGGCGGATCCCGACGATGGCGCCCAACACGAAGGTGCCTACGGCGAGCGCCGCTCCGGCGAGGTGCTGCGCGAGGTCGCCGCTCACCGAGCTCATGACGGTGGCGGCGTGCGGCGACCCGAGGGTCGACATCGCAAGGGTCGAGAGAGCGAGCACAGGGAACCTCCGGGCAGTGGGAACGAGAACTGCCCGGTATTCGGAACGCCCTGCCGCACGGAGTGCTGGGCGCGGAGCGCTCTCGTCAGCCCTCGCGGCTCGCGGCGACGAAGCGGGCGAGCAGCGCGGCGAGCTGGGCACGCTCCTCAGGGCTGAAGCCGTCGAGCGAGCGCTCGACGGCGGCGCGGCGCTCACGGCGGCGCTCCTCGAGCACGGCCCGGCCGGCATCGGTGAGCGTCACCAGGGTCCGGCGCGCATCGTTCGGGTC
>JAIWOM010000034.1 GCA_020216895.1 Microcella sp. | reverse complement strand
GTACTACGCCGGCTACCTCATCGAGAAGTCGCTCGCCGTCGACAACGTGTTCGTCTGGGCGATCATCTTCGCCTTCTTCGGGGTGCCGCGCGAGTTCCAGCACCGCGTGCTCTTCCTCGGCGTCATCGGCGCTCTCGTGTTCCGCGCGATCTTCATCGCCCTCGGCGCCGTGCTGATCGACCAGTTCTCGTGGATCCTCTACGTGTTCGCGGCCTTCCTGCTCTACACGGGTTACGTGATGATCCGGAAGCGCAACGAGCACATGGATGTCGCGAACTCGAAGGTGCTCAAGCTGTTCAAGCGCTTCGTGCCGATGACCGACGCGTACCACGGGCAGAAGTTCCTCATCCGCAAGGCGGGCGTGATCGTCGCCACCCCGCTGCTTGCCGTGCTGGTGCTCGTCGAGGTGACCGACATCATCTTCGCCGTCGACTCGATCCCCGCCATCTTCGGTGTGACGAGCGAGCCGTTCATCGTGTTCACCGCGAACGCCTTCGCGATCCTGGGTCTGCGCGCGATGTACTTCCTGCTCGCCGACCTCATGCACCGCTTCGTCTACCTGAAGCTCGGCCTGGCGTTCGTGCTCATCTGGGTCGGCATCAAGATGCTGCTGCTCGACGTCTACAAGATCCCCACGAGCGTCTCGCTCGGTGTCGTGGCGGTGATCATCGCGATCTCGATCATCACGAGCCTGCGTGCCACGCGTGGCCAGGGCCGGCACGCCGTCGAGGTCGAGAACGCCCCGCCGTTCCGCATCGCGACGCCGGAAGAGATGGCGGAGGCGGAGCCGGTGTTCCGCCGTCGCCGCCGTGTCGCGGCCGTCGCCGCAGCGCCGAGCGGCGCGAGCGACGCCGATGGCGACGGGTCGGGCGACTCTGGGTCAGGCGCGAAGCCCGAGTAGCCGGTCGGTCTCGCCGAACACCTCGAGTCCCGCCGCATGGGCCGTACCCTCCAGCAGGATGCGGCCCGACGCGTCGCGGTGGCGCAGCGTGATGCGCGCATCCAGCGTCTCCTCGACGCGCTGATGCATCGCGGTGCGCAGCGGTGCATGCAGCAGCCCGCCGCGCACCCGCTCGGCCTCGAGCTCGAGCAGGCCGTCGCGGCCCTCGATGCTCCAGCGCACGTGGCTGTCGTCGATCTCGAGGCGGCGCTCGCGGGCGCGCGTGTATGTGGTCCAGCGATGCAGCTTCCCGCTGTGCTTCAGCCCGACGATGAAGCCCCGGAACGAACCGCCCAACCACGGGATGATCGCCACCGAGCCGATGAGCGATGCGCCCGTGTCGGAGCCGTCGGGCGCGTCGATGTGGTTGCTCGCCATCCACACGTAGCCGGCCGGGAACGCCTGCCCCCAGTCTTTCTCGATGTAGCCGCGGCCGCCGTCGAAGCTGCGCGGCGCGCCCTCGACCTCGAGCTCGCCCGCCAGCCCGTGGCCGAACGAGACGATGCCGTGAAAGCACTCCATGAACGGCACGAGCCCGTACCAGCCCATGATTCCCGGTTCGCGCAGCGTCACCGGCCAGGGGTCGAGTGCGGTGGTGTACCGGATGCTGCCCCGCAGCTGCGGCAGGTCGAGCGTGACCCCCTCCGGCGAGAAGGTGTTGCCGCCGACGCGCACCGCGAACCGGTCGCTCGCCGCCTCGAAGTCGGCGGGGTCGAACCGGTGGTACCAGCTGCGCCCCGTCAGGCCGTCGAGCACCTGCACGAAGGCCTCGTCGCGGGCCCCGTCATCCGACGCCAGCCCGCGGAACACCCCCGGAATCACCGCCCACCGCTGCGAGCGGTCGGCCGACACGAGCTTGACGTACCAGCCCTCGAAGTAGCCGCGGGTGACGCCGCGGCCGTGGAAGGCCTCGGGGTGCCGCACACCACGCACGTAGTCGACGGGGGTTCGCATGGCGCCACCCTAGTGGCGACTACTCTGATGCGGTGATCGTCGGCCTCGGCACCCTGCTCAACATCGTCACCATCGTGATCGGCGCCGCCATCGGCGTTCTCATCGGCAACCGCCTGCCCGAGCGCACCAATCGCGTCGTCACCGACGCGCTCGGACTCATCACGATCGTGCTCGGCGGCCTCAACCTGGTGGCGCTCACTGACCCCGAGTTCAGCGGAGCAGTCGGCGCCGGCGGCACCTTCCTCGTCGTCATCGGTGCCCTGCTCATCGGCAGCATCGTCGGCTCGCTGGCCGGCATCGAGTCGCGGCTCGAGCGCTTCGGCGGCTGGCTGCAGCGCCGCTTCACCCGCCCCGCGGCGAAGGATGCGGTGCCCACGCACCCCGACGAAGCGCCGCTCGCCCTCACCGGCCGCGACCGCTTCATCACCGGGTTCGTCGACGCCTCGCTCGTGTTCGCGATCGGGCCGCTGGCGATCCTCGGAGCCTTCCAGGACGGCACCGGCCAGGGCTTCGACCAGCTCGCCCTCAAGGCCACGCTCGACGGCTTCGCCTCGGTCGCCTTCGCCGCCTCGCTCGGCTGGGGCGTCGCGTTCTCGGCGATCCCCGTCGGCCTCTGGCAGGGGCTGCTGACGGTGCTCGCGTTCTTCCTCGGCACCGTCATGTCGGGCGCCGCGATCGCCGCTCTCACCGCGACCGGCGGCGTGCTGCTGCTCGGCGTCGGCCTGCGCCTGCTCAACGTGCGCGCCGTGTCGGTCGCCGACATGCTGCCCGCACTCATCGTGGCGCCGCTGCTCACCGTGGGCGTGCAGGCGCTGCTCGGCTGAGCCGGCGAGTACCGCCGACGCGGGGCCGGCGCGGAGCCGGGCGGCTAATCGACCACGTTGGTGAGCGGGTCGATCGGGCGGACGACCGCGCCCTGAGCATCCTCGACCGGATACCCTTCGCGCGCCCAGTACTCGAAGCCGCCGATCATCTCCTTCACCGGCACACCGAGGCGCGCCAGCTCGAGGGCCGCCTTCGCGCCGCCGTTGCAGCCGGGCGACCAGCAGTACACCACGACCGGGATGCCCTGCCCGAGCTCGCCCACCCGCTCCGCCAGCTGCTGCCGCGGGATGTGCAGCGCCCCGGCGGCGTGCCCCTGATCCCACGCGGCCTGCCCGCGCACGTCGACGAGGTGGAACACCTCGCCTGCCTGTCGGGCGGCCCACACATCGGAGGCGTCCGTCTCGACGGCGAGCTTCGCGGCGTAGTGCGCGGCGGTCGACGCGGGGTCGCCGAAGCTGCCGAGCGCCGAGCCGGTCATGCTGCACCTCCGGTCGACGCGGGCTCCGCATCCGTCGTCGTTGCGGCCGCGTCGGCCGCCCGGTACGCCGTCTGCTCGGTGAGCGCGTTGATGTAGCGGATGAAGATCGAGATCCAGGCGAAGATGATCGCGAACGCCACCAGCTCGAAGGCGGTCAGGTTGTAGTAGCCGATCGGCTCGAACAGCAGCGCCCCGACGATCAGCGCCCCGGCGAAGGCTGCCGACACCACGAAGAACCGGCCTGGCAGCCCCTTCAGCACCGTCGGCGACGAGAACAGCAGCACCAGGAAGGTCACGGCCATGCCGGAAGCCGAGATGTTGTGCAGCAGCACGCTCACCGTCAGGGGGAAGATGCCGACGCACGCGAGCATGACACCCATCACGACGAACGTCACCGACACGAAGCGCGGCGCCTTCGGGTTGACGAGCACGCGGCGGTCGACGAGCACCTGCAGGTCGCGCTGCAGGTAGAGCGCGAAGGTCGTCACGAAGAAGCCCGCGATGATCAGCGTGATGTTGAACAGGCTACTCGACCGGTCACCGAAGGTGCCGAGCTGGCTGAAGTGGTACTCCCACCAGGCCGGATCGCTCGACGTCGCCATCGCGGTGAGCGTGCCGAAGGTCATGAACAGCACGAGCAGGCTCGACATCTTCGGCGTCGTGATCGACGAGACCGAGAGGTAGATCCAGTAGGCGGCGAGCGCCGTCACCAGCGCGAGGGCGACCGTCGTGAACGGCGGGTCGAGCGTCAGGCCCTGGAAGCTGCGCTGCAGCAGCAGGAAGACGGCGATCGCGGCGAGCACGGCGAGCACCGCGTGCACGAAGGCCACCGTCGTGGCGTCGACGATGAACTTCCACGGCTGCAGCTCGAGGCGCCACTGCTGCCCCTCGACCGTGCGGCTGCGCCAGTAGCCGACGTAGGCGACGATCACCCCCGCGATGAGGATCGACCCGGCCGCCACCACGCCCAACGAGATGCCGCCCCAGATCGGCGGGTTCGTGCCCGCGAAGAGAAACCCGCCGACGACGGCGGTCACGATCGCCACGGCGATGGCGACCACGAAGGCCTCCGACTCGACGTCGACCGAGGTGCGGGGCTCGGGCTGCGGGGCGGGAGCATCCGTCGCGGGGGTGGGGGTCATGCCGCACAGTCTAGAAACGCGCGGGAACAACCGATAGAGCCGGCTGGTTGACTGATGGCATGACGGATGCTCTCGCCCCTGCCCCCGGAACCATCACCATGTACGGCGCCGACTGGTGCCGCGACTGCCGCCGCACGGAGGCGCTGCTCAACGACCTCGGCGTCGAGTGGACGAAGATCGACGTCGAAGCCTCGGCCGACGCCGCCGCGCAGGCGCAGGAGATCAGCGGCCGCATGAACATCCCGGTCGTGGTGTTCCCCGACGGCTCGCACCTGGTCGAGCCGAGCGACGACGCCGTGAAGGCGAAGCTCGCGCTCTAGCTCAGGTACCGCCGGAAGAAGCGGTCGATGCGGCCCCAGGCGTCCTCGGCCTCGGCCGGGCGGTGACCGCCGCCCATCATCGGCTTCATCAGCACGCGCATCAGCGCCGGGCCGGCCGGCAGCGGATTGAGGAAGGCGTGCCCCGCCTCGGGGTACTCGTGCACGTCGTGGTCGATGCCGCGCGCGGCGAGGGCCGCCTCCAGTTTCGCCGCCGCGCCGGGCAGCGTGCGGTCGCGCCCGCCGAAGCTGCCGACAATGGGGCAGGCGCCGTCGAGGGTGTCGTCGAGGTCGGCGGGGAGCATCCCGTAGTTGACGGCGGACGCGTCGTAGTCGCCCGAGCTCGCGAGCAGCAGCGCGAAGCCGCCGCCCATGCAGAACCCGATCACGCCGGCGCGGTCGCCGGTGTCGTCCCGCTCGAGCAGCAGGCGTCGCGCGGCCGCGATGTCGTCGAAGGCCGGGCCGGTGCCCGCCCGCAGCGCGCGGAAGGTCGCCGTCAGACAGCGTCGCGCCCCGCCCCGGCTGAACAGGTTCGGCATCAGTACCGCGTAGCCGAGGCCGACGAGCCGCTCGAGGTGGGCGCGCATCGAATCGTCGATGCCGAACACCTCGTGCACGACGACCAGCGCCGGATGCGGGCCCGGCCCGCTCGGAATCCCCAGCACCCCGGTCAGCTCGCCGCCGCGCGGGTCGCCCGGCTGCGGGATGACGATCTCGACGAGGCTCACGACCGCACCCGCCCGATGCCCGGAACCAGTCGCCCGACCCGGGCCGCGTAGTCACGGTAACCGGGGTACTGGCCGAGCAGCATGAGGTCTTCGATCCGCGCCTTGGTCATGAGGATGCTCTGCAGAGCGACCCAGGCCAGCAGGTGCAGCACCGACGCGCCGATGGCGACGAGGCCGAGGCCCAGCACGAGCAGGCCCGAGTAGATGGGGTGCCGCACCAGGGCGTAGACGCCGCCGGTGACGAGCTGCCCGTCAACCTTCGGGATCGGGCTCGGCGTCAGCGAGCGGCCGAGCGCGCCGCCCGCGGCGAGCGCGATGCCGACGCCGAGCGCGACCAGCACGAGCCCGATGACGAGGGTCGCGACGTCCCGCGGCCAGAGGGATCCCCACGGCATGAAGCCGAGCAGCAGCAAGAACACGAACTGGGCCGCGACGAGCGCCCAGGCCGCGGCCGGAGGAAGTCGGAAGGCGCCGGGCGCGGGGTCAGCATCCGTCATGCCCTGACCCTACGCCCGAAAGTCGGAGCAACGACGGAGACGGACTGTGGAACGGGCCGGCTTCCGCGTACACCCCCGTTCCACACGACGCGTCTCCGTCGTTACTCCGAGGCGAGAGAGTTAGCCGCGGGCCTTCTTGGCGGCCATCAGGTCTTTCTCGTCGATCGGCGCGAGCCCGCGGGCGGCGAGATCGGCGTAGTGCGCGCGCGCCTCGGCCTGGCGCTCCGCCTCCACGCCGGTCGCGATCTCGGCCCGGATGTGCTCGGGTGCGAACTCGAACGCGTCGGTCAGGGCGAGGGCGTGCGGGCGCAGGCGCGGCAGCAGGCGGTCGTCGATGTAGTCGGTGATCGCCTGCGCGCGGTGGTCGCTGAGCCGGCCGTGGATGACGTACCAGGCCAGGTTCTTCTCGATCAGCCCGAGGCCGAAGAGGTCGCGCAGCCAGGTCAGCACCTGCCGCGTGCCCGCGTGCTCGACGTGCTCGAGGGCCTCGGTGAAGGCCTCCCACTGCAGCAGCTCGCCGTGCGCGCGCGCCGTCTCAATGAGCGCGTTCTGGTGACGGTTGAAGAGGGCGGCGCCCTCCTCGCGCGACATCCGGGATGCGGGGCGCAGCTTGCCCGCGAGTTCGGCCACCATGGTCTCGACCCGGTCGGTCAGCAGCTGCCGCTGCGACGCGGTGTCGCGCACGTAGCCCACCGAGCGGGCGGTCGAGCCGAAGTCGGCGACCGACTGGGCGAGCCGGCGCAGGCCCGAGCGGTTGACGACCGCCTCGTTGACCTGGCCGGCGACGTAGTGCGCCATCACACCGGCGTCGGCGCGCCCGAACGCGCGCGAGTAGTCGGTGAGGAGGCGCTTGGCGACGAGCTGCAGCAGCACATTGTTGTCGCCCTCGAAGGTCGCGTAGATGTCGAGGTCGGCGCGCAGCTGCACGAGGCGGTTCTCGGCGAGGAAGCCCTGACCGCCGCAGGCCTCGCGGGCCTCCTGGATGATGTCGAGCGCCGCCCAGGTGCTCAGCGGCTTGAGCGCCGCGGCGAGGGTCTCGAGGTCCTCGCGGTCCGCATCCGTTGCGGTGCGGCCGGAGAAGACGGCGTCGAACTTCTCGAGGAACACCTCGTGCGCGAACGACATCGCGTAGGTCTGCGCGAGCCGCGGCAGCAGGCGACGCTGGTGGCGCTGGTAGTCGAGCAGCACGACCTCGTCGCGGTCGCCGCCGGCGAACTGCCGACGCTCGGTGCCGTAGCGGATGGCGATCGTGAGGGCCAGCTTGCTCGCGACGGTGACGGCACCGTCGAGCGAGACACGGCCCTGCACGAGGGTGCCGAGCATCGTGAAGAATCGGCGGCCGGGGCTCTCGATCGGCGAGGTGTAGACGCCGTTCTCGTCGACCGAGCCGTAGCGGTTGAGCAGGTTGGTGCGGGGGATGCGCACGTTCGTGAAGTGCAGGCGCCCGTTGTCGATGCCGTTGAGCCCGCCCTTCAGGCCGTCGTCCTCGCCGCCGACGCCCGGGAGGAACGCGCCCTTCTCGTCGCGCAGCGGAACGTAGAACGCGTGCACGCCGTGGTTGACGTTGCGGGTGATGAGCTGCGCGAACACCACGGCCGACCGGCCGTGTAGCGCCGCGTTGCCGAGGTAGTCCTTCCACGCCGCGCGGAACGGCGTGTGGATGACCCACTCATCGGTCGCGGGGTCGTAGGTGGCGGTCGTGCCGATGGCCGAGACGTCGCTGCCGTGCCCGGTCTCGGTCATGGCGAAGGCGCCGGGGGTCGCGAGGGTCAGGGCGTCGGGCAGCCAGGCCTCGTGGTGCGGCGCCGTGCCCAAGTGCAGGATCGCCGAGGCGTAGAGCCCCCACTGCACGCCCGACTTGATCTGCATGCTCGGGTCGCCGAGCAGCAACTCCTCGAAGCTCGCGATGAAGCCGCCGTGGTCGTCGTGGCCGCCGAACGCGGCGGGGAAGGCACGGTGCACCTCGCCCTGCTCGACGAGGAGCTTCAGCTGGCCGAGCACGCGGGCGCGGTGCTCGTCCATGCCGAGGCTCGGGTCGCGGTGGAACTCGGGCTTGCGCATGAGGGCGCGCGACGCGCGGCGGCTGTCGGCCCAGCGGCCCATCAGCTGCTGGCCGAGGGCGGCGACGTCGACGGCGATGTCGTCGGGCACCGGCGCCGAGGGCACCGAGGTGGACGGCACCGAGGTCGACGGGGCCGAAGCGGTCGCCGGCTCGCTCGTCGGCTCGGGCGCGGAGGCAGGGGCCGAGGTCTCGATCGTGCTCATGCCGCTCACCGTAGGGCGGGGGCGCGCGGCGCGGGGTTTCGTCGTGCGGGGTCACGAAGGCCCCGGGGCGGGTACGGGCCGCTTTTGTGGATGCCCTCCTAATGCTGGGGAATTGCATAGTGGGCGGGCGCATGTTCTGGGGCTCCGCATCCACCGGTGTGGGCGTCGGCCGGGCCGGGATGTTCGCCGCGAGAGAATACCCCCCTGGGTATTCTCGACCTGTGCGATGATGGATGCATGGCAACCGTCGACCTCACCGCCGCCGATTTCGAGCAGACCGTCACGCGCGAGGGCATCACTCTCGTCGACTTCTGGGCGGAGTGGTGCGGCCCGTGCCGCCAGTTCGCGCCCATCTACGACACGGCCAGCGAGCAGCACCCCGACGTGACCTTCGGCAAGGTCGACACCGAGGCCGAGCAGGCGCTCGCGGCGGCGGCGAACATCCGCTCGATCCCGACGCTCATGGCGTTCCGCGACGGAATCCTGGTCTTCGCGCAGCCCGGGGCCCTGCCGGCGCCCGCGCTCGAGCAGGTCATCACCGCGGTCAAGGGTCTCGACATGGACGAGGTGCGCGCGCAGGTCGCGGCCGCCGAGGCTTCCGCGCAGGAGTAGCGTCAGCGCGTGACTTCACCGCGCACCCGCTGGATCGGGCTCTTCGTCATCAGCCTGGCCGTCTCTCTCATCATCGTCGACTCGACCATCGTCAACGTCGCCGTTCCGTCGATCGTCGACGAGCTCGGCATCACCTCCACCGAGGTGCAGTGGGTGCAGGAGAGCTACACGCTCGTCTTCGCCGCCCTGCTGCTCGTCTTCGGCACGCTCGGCGACCGCTTCGGCCGACGACGGATGCTCGTGCTGGGCATCATCATCTTCGCGCTCTCCTCCGTCTGGGCGGCGTTCGCCGACTCGGGCTCCGCGCTGATCCTCGCCCGCGTTGTACAGGGCGTGGGTGGCGCGATGATCCTGCCCTCTACGCTCTCGACCCTGAACGCGACGTTCCAGGGCCGCGAGCGCGGCATCGCCTTCGCCGTGTGGGGCTCGACCATCGGCGGCATGGCGGCGGTCGGCCCCCTGCTCGGCGGATGGCTCACCACGGCGTTCTCGTGGCGGTGGGCCTTCGGCATCAACGTACCGCTCGGCATCATCATCCTGATCGGCCTGTGGCTCTTCGTTCCGGCGACGAAGGCCGAGAGGCCGCAGTCGATCGACGGGGTCGGCGCCGTGCTCTCGGTGATCACGAGCGCGTTCCTGGTGTTCGGCCTCATCGAGGGCCGGAGCTACGGCTGGTGGCTGGCCGAGGACGGGCTGAGCTTCGGCGACTGGGACTGGCCGCTCGACATCAGCCCCATCCCGTTCTCCTTCCTCATCTCGCTGGTCGCGGGGTTCGCCTTCGTGCGCTGGGGCCTGCGGCGCGAGCGCGAGGGCAAGTCGACGATGCTCGCCTTCTCGCTGCTGCGCATCGGCTCGTTCCGCAACGGCAACATCGCCGCGCTCATCGTGTCGATGGGCGAGTTCGGCATCATCCTCTCGCTGCCGCTCTGGCTGCAGAACGTGCTCGGCTACGACGCGCTGCAGACCGGCACGATCCTCCTCGCGCTCGCGGGCGGCTCGTTCCTCGCCTCCGGCGCGGGCGGCTCGCTCAGCGGGCGTCTGCCGGCCGTCATCATCGTGCGCATCGGCATCGCGCTCGAGATCATCGGTCTGCTGCTGATCGCGCTCGTCATCGCCGTCGACACCCCGTGGTGGTCGATCGCGCTCGGCCTGCTCTTCTACGGCATGGGCGTGGGTCTCGCGACGGCGCAGCTCACCGGCGTCGTCCTGCAGGATGTCCCCGTCGAGGCGAGCGGCCAGGCTTCGGGCACCCAGTCGACCGCGCGCCAGGTGGGCTCGGCCCTCGGCATCGCCGTTCTCGGCACCGTGCTCTTCACCTCGCTGGGCAGCACGCTCGACAGCCGCCTCGACGCCGCGGGCCTGCCGCCCGAGGCGCGCGACGGCATCGTGTCGGCGGTCGTCGACAGCGCAGGGTCGGCGATCCCCGGCCTCGAAGCGCAGTCTCCCGAGGTCGCCGCTGAGGCGCGCCAGGCGTTCAGCGACGCGACCCGGTACAGCGCCCTCGCCGCCG
>JAIWOM010000033.1 GCA_020216895.1 Microcella sp. | reverse complement strand
AGCCAGTCGAGCTCGGCCGTGCCGAACCGGAAGGCGGTGATCGCGTCGAGCACGCGCCCGGTGCCGGCCAGCACGCCGTAGCGCCGCCCGCCCGGCAGCCGTCGCCCGAACACCTCGAACACGCAGTCGCGCCCCGCGCGCCCCGAGCGCAGGGCCGCCTCGAGCATCGTCAGCTCGTACCGGTCGGTTCGCAGGGCGGTCGTCACGCGGTCAGCCTACGCGCGGGCGAGCGCTCTATTCTCGGGCGCATGACGAGCGAACCGACCCGCTGGCTCACCGCCGAGCAGCTCGGGCCGGCGTACGACGACGGCGGGCGCATCCTGCTGCTCGAGAACCACGAGGTCTTCCGGCGCCGGCCGACCCACCGGCAGAAGGCGCACCTCTACCTGGTGGCACTGCGGCAGCGGGCCCGCGAGCTCGGGCCGCGCGGCGCGCTGCATCGCGTGGGCAGCTATCGTGCCGCGCTGACGGATGCGGAGCTCGTGCCCGGCGAGCTCGAGGTCATCGACCCGCCGTCGTGGGCCGCGCGGCGCCTGGTGCGCGAACTGGGCGCGAGCATCCTGCCGTCGCGGGGCTTCGTCACGAGCGAGCAGGATTTCGCCGCCTGGGCCGCGGGGCGGAAGCCCACCCAGCTCGTCATGGACCGCTTCTACCGCGCGGTCCGCGAGCGCACGGGAATCCTCATGACGCCGGCGGGCCCGGCCGGCGGGCAGTTCAGCTTCGACGCCGACAACCGCCAGCCGCCGCCGAAGGGCGCCGCGACCCTCGGCCTGCCTGCACCGTGGCAGCCGGTCGAGGACGACATCGACGCCGCCGTGCGCGCCGACCTCGACGCGCTCGAGGCCCAGGGAGTCCGGTTCCTCGGCCGCGACGGGCCCCGCCGGTTCGCGGCGACGCGGGCCGAGGCGCTCGACGCGCTGGACGACGTCGTCGAGACCCGGCTCGGCGACTTCGGGCCCTACGAAGACGCCATGATGCTCGGCGACGACACGATGGCGCACTCGCGGCTGAGCGTTCCGCTCAACCTGGGCCTGCTGCATCCGCTCGAGGTCGTCGACCGCGTCGTCGCCGAGTACGAGTCCGGGCGCGCCCCGCTGAACAGCGTCGAGGGCATTGTGCGGCAGCTGATCGGCTGGCGCGACTGGGTCTGGCACCTCTACTGGCACCTGGGCGAGGACTATACGCGCCGCTCGAACGCCCTCGCCGCGCACCAGCCGCTGCCCGACCACTGGTGGCGGCTCGACGGGTCGGCGACGGATGCCCGCTGCCTGTCGCACGCCCTCGACCAGGTCGACGGCGCGGGGTGGACGCACCACATCCCGCGTCTGATGGTGCTGGGCAACGCCGCCCTGCAGCGCGGCTACGACCCGGCCGAGCTCACCGCGTGGTTCCAGGGCGCGTTCGTCGACGGCACGCCGTGGGTGATGCCGGCCAACGTCGTCGGCATGAGCCAGTGGGCCGACGGCGGAGTCGTGGCGACGAAGCCCTACGCCGCGGGCGGCGCGTATATCCAGCGCATGTCCGACTACTGCGGCTCGTGCCGCTTCAACCCGAAGGTGCGGGTGGGGCCGGATGCCTGCCCGTTCACCGCGGGGTACTGGGCGTTCCTCGATCGGGTCGAGCCGCGCATCCGCGGCAATCACCGCATGGCGCAGCCGCTCGCGGGCCTGCGCCGCCTCGCCGACCGCGAGCAGGTCGTCGAGCAAGAGCGGCAGCGCGGGCCGCTCTAGACTGGCGGGCGTGAGCAGCGCGCCGATCGGAGTCTTCGACTCGGGCGTCGGCGGACTCACGGTGGCCCGCGCGATCATCGACCAGCTGCCGCGCGAGCAGCTGCTCTATGTCGGCGACACGGCGAACGGTCCGTACGGTCCGCTGCCGATCGCCGAGGTGCGCGAGCACGCGCTGCGCATCATGGACGAGCTCGTCGACCAGGGCGTGAAGCTGCTGGTGATCGCCTGCAACACCGCGAGCGCCGCCATGTTCCGGGATGCCCGTGAGCGGTTCGAGCAGGGCCACGGCATCCCCGTGGTCGAGGTGATCCAGCCCGCCGTCCGAACCGCCGTGCGGCGCACCCGCACGAAGCGCATCGGCGTGATCGGCACCGAGGGCACCGTGCGGTCGGGCGCCTACGTCGACGCGTTCGTCGCCGACCCCGACATCGTCGTCACGCAGGCGGCGGCCCCGCTCTTCGTCGAGTTCGTCGAGGCCGGCATCACGAGCGGGCCCGAGCTGTTCGCCGCCGCCGAGCAGTACCTCGCCCCGCTGAAGGCCGCCGAGGTCGACACGCTCGTGCTGGGCTGCACCCACTACCCGCTGCTCGCCGGCGCGATCCAGTACGTCATGGGCCCCGAGGTCGCGCTCGTCTCGAGCGCGGAGGAGACCGCCTACGACGTCTACCGCCGGCTCGTCGAGCACGGCCTCGAGACCACGGCGACGGATGCCCCCGCCCACTCCTTCGAGGCCACGGGACCCGACACCGCGCGCTTCCGGCAGCTCGCCCACCGTTTCCTCGGCCCCGAGATCGGGCACGTCGATTCGTTTCAGCACAGCGCGTTTCCCACCGGCACCATCCCGGCTCAACCACTGAAGGGCTCCTCATGACCACGATCGCCGAATCCACGGGCCTCGGCTCGACGAAGCGCGCCGACGGCCGCACCGCCGACCGGCTGCGGCCGGTGACGATCGAGCGGGGCTGGAGCGCCCAGGCCGAGGGCAGCGCCTTGATCTCGTTCGGCAACACGAAGGTGCTCTGCACGGCGAGCTTCACCAACGGCGTGCCGCGCTGGCTGACCGGCAAGGGCAAGGGCTGGGTGACGGCCGAGTACGGCATGCTGCCGCGCTCGACGAACGACCGCATGGACCGCGAGGCGGTCAAGGGCAAGGTGGGAGGCCGCACGCATGAGATCTCGCGCCTCATCGGCCGCAGCCTGCGCGCGGTCGTCGACATGAAGGCGCTCGGCGAGAACACGATCGTCATCGACTGCGACGTGCTGCAGGCCGACGGTGGCACCCGCACGGCGGCGATCACGGGCGCCTACGTCGCGCTCGCCGACGCGATCGAGTGGGGTCGCGAGCAGGGTTTCATCGGCAAGAAGGCGAACGCGCTGAAGGACTCGGTGAGCGCCGTCAGCGTCGGCATCATCGACGGCACGCCGCTGCTCGACCTCGCCTACGTGGAGGATGTGCGGGCCGAGACCGACATGAACGTCGTCGTTACCGGCTCGGGCCACTTCGTCGAGGTGCAGGGCACCGCCGAGGGCGCGCCGTTCGACCGGGCCGAGCTCGACGCCCTGCTCGACCTCGCCCTGGGTGGCTGCGTCGACCTGGCCGCCGCACAACGCTCCGCGCTGGGGCTCTGACCGTCATGAAGGTCGTCGTCGCCACGCACAACGCGCACAAGGTCGCCGAGCTGCAGCGGATCCTCGGCGCGGCCCTCCCCGGCCTCGAGCTGCTGCCCTACGACGGCCCGGCGCCGGTCGAGGACGGCGGCACGTTCGTCGCGAACGCCCTCATCAAGGCCCGCGCGGCCGCGGCTCACACGGGCCTGCCCGCGATCGCCGACGACTCCGGCGTCAGCGTGGATGCTCTCGGCGGCGCCCCCGGCGTCGACAGCGCCCACTACTCGGGCGAGCGGGATTACGCCGCCAACCTCCGCCTCGTGCTCACGAACCTCGGCGACGAACCGAACCGTGCCGCGCAGTTCACCTGCGCCGCTGCCCTGGTCGACCCCCACGACCGCGATTCCACGGGCGCGGAGTACGAGCACATCGAGCTCGGCATCTGGCCCGGCACCATCGCGCACGAGCCCGCCGGCGGGGGAGGCTTCGGCTACGACCCGATCTTCATCCCCGAGGGCTACAGCATCACGAGCGCCGAGCTCTCGGCCGACGAGAAGAACGCGATCAGTCACCGCGGGCGGGCCTTCGCGGCTCTCGCGCGCGTGCTGGCCGAGCGCTACGGGGCCGCGTAGCCCGCGCGCCGCGGCCTGTGGACTCTAGGCTGGCAGGCATGCCAGGCAGTCCGAGCGCGAGCGCCGCATCCGCCGCCGTCGACGACTACCTGAAGACGATCTTCCAGTTCACGGAGTGGCAGCCCGAGCCGATCACCCCGGGCCAGCTCGCCGAGCGGCTCGCGCTCGCACCGTCGAGCGTGACCGAGATGGTCAAGAAGCTCGCGGCCGCCGGGCTCGTCGACCATCGGCCGTACGGGGCGATCCGCCTCACGCCCGAGGGCGAGCGGCGTGCACTGGCGATGCTGCGGCGGCACCGGCTCATCGAGACCTGGCTCGTGCAGGTGCACGGCTACACCTGGGACGAGGTGCACGACGAGGCCGAGGTGCTCGAGCACGCCCTCAGCGACCGCCTGCTCGACGCGATCGACGCGCAGCTGGGGCGGCCGACGCGCGACCCGCACGGCGATCTGATCCCGGCCGCCGATGGAACGATCACGCGGCCCGACGCCGTGCGCCTCGATCGGGCTCCGGTCGGGTTCGAGGGGCGCGTGGTGCGCATCAGCGATCGCGACCCGGATGCTCTCCGCGTGCTCGATCAGCTCGGCATCGGCCTCGACGAGCCGGTGAGCCTCTCGGCTGCCCAGCCGCCCGCGGGTGTCGCGCTCGTGCGCCGCGCGGGCACCGAGGTCGTCGTCGCGCCCGCGGTCGCGGCCGCGGTCTGGGTCGCCGCCCTCTGAGGGGGAGCACTAGGCTCAACGTTTGTGGGAGATCCTCGATTTGGGCACGCCGCTCCGGCGACGGAGGGGCGTGACGCCCATCGGAACAACAACTTCGATGCCGTCCGGCTCGCCGCTGCCCTCGCCGTGATCGTTGGCCATGCCTGGCCGCTCCACGGCATCCCCGATCCGCCCTCCATCGCGGGAATCGCGATCTTCCATCTGGGCGTCTACGTCTTCTTCAGTGTCAGCGGCTACCTCATCGCCCAGAGCTGGATGCGCAGCACGAGCCCGCGGGCGTTCCTGGCGAGACGTGCCGCGCGCATCTTCCCCGCTCTGATCGTGGTCGTGGTCATCAGCATCGCCCTGATCGGTCCCCTGGCGACGGATCTCCCGGTGCGGGAGTACTTCTCGAGCCCCACGACCTGGGGCTACCTCCAGAACCTGACCCTCGCGGCAACCTACGAGCTTCCCGGCGTCTTCGAGGGGCATTGGCGCCCGGTCGTCAATGGCTCCCTCTGGACGCTGGGGCCGGAGTTCGTCTGCTACCTCCTGCTCCTCGCCCTCGCTCTGATCGCTGCGCGCGTCGCGCCCGGCAGGTCGGCTCCGGTCACCATCGTCGCGCTCACCGTGGTCGCGCTGGCACTCGTGTCGATGAGTCTCGCTCCCGGGTGGCTGAGTGGGGGAGCCCGTCCCGTGGCCGAGGCCATGGTGTTCTTCATGATCGGCGCCGTGGTCGCGCTGGCGGGCCGCGCACCCGTCGTGTCGCTGGGCGCGCCCGTGGCGATCATCTTCTGGCTCATCGGGTACGCGGTGGCCCCCGACACCCCGATCGTCTGGGCGTGGCTCTTCCTGCCCGTGGTGGTCATCGGACTCGGACGGCTGTCCACGCCGGTCCTCCGCCGCGCCGGCCGCTTCGGTGACATCTCCTACGGGATGTACCTCTGGGGTTTTCCTGTCCAGCAACTCGTAATCGCGTGGGCCCCGGGTCTCTCGGTCGCGGGGAGCCTCTCGGTGGCGCTCGGTGTCACGATGCTCCTGGCGTTCCTCTCCTGGCACCTCGTCGAGCGACCGAGCCTTCGCGCGGTGCGGCAGTGGTCGTCGTCCGTGGAGGCCGCGAGGCCGCGGGCCGTCGGCCCTTCGGTCGGGAGTCCATAGCGCCGCCGCATTTTTCGGTATACCGAAAAACCGCGTGCTACTCTGCCTCGCGTGACCGACGCGCGCCCTGAACAGACTGCCTCACCGGGCCCGGATGCCCGCACGGTCGCCGCGCGCAGCGGCCTCGTCATCGTTCCGTTGCTCGGCCCGGCCATGGTCGCCGGTGTCGCCTACCTAGACCCGGGCAACGTCGCCGCCAACATCACCGCGGGCGCCCTGTTCGGGTACCTGCTCGTCTGGGTCGTGGTGACGGGCAACGTCATGGCCTGGCTCATCCAGTACCTCTCGGCGAAGCTCGGCATCGTCACGGGCCTGAGCCTGCCCGAGGCGCTCGGGCAACGGTTCCGCCGCCGCCCGGCGCGGCTCGCCTACTGGGGGCAGGCCGAGCTCGTCGCGATGGCCACCGATGTGGCCGAGGTCATCGGCGGTGCGGTCGCGCTGTACCTGCTGTTCGACCTGCCGCTCGTCGTCGGCGGGGTCATCACCGGCGTTGTCTCGATGCTGCTGCTCGTCGTGCAGAGCCGCCGGGGCGGCGTGCGCATCTTCGAGCGGGTCATCACCGGGCTCATCCTCGTGATCGTGGTCGGCTTCTGCGCCGGGCTCGTGATCGGTCCGCCCGACCCGGCCGCCGCGGCCGCCGGGCTCGTGCCCCGCTTCGACGGCGTCGAGAGCGTGCTGCTCGCGGCGAGCATCCTGGGCGCCACGGTCATGCCGCATGCGATCTACGCGCACTCGGCCCTCACGCGCGACCGCTTCGGCCAGGTCGCCGCCGGAGCGGGCCGGCGCACCGTGCTGCGCGCCACCCGCATCGACGTCACGATCGCGCTCGTCATCGCCGGCTCGGTCAACGTCGTCATGCTGCTGCTCGCCGCCGCCAACCTGCAGGGAGTCGAGGGCACCGACACGCTCGAGGGCGCGTTCGCGGCGCTCGCCGCCTCGCTCGGTCCGGCCGTCGCCGTGCTGTTCGCCATCGGGCTACTCGCGAGCGGACTCGCCTCGACCTCGGTCGGCGCCTACGCCGGCGCCGAGATCATGCACGGGCTGCTGCGCGTGCGCATCCCGCTGCTCGTGCGCCGCGCCATCACGATCGCGCCCGCCCTCGCGCTGCTCGCGTTCGGCGTCGACCCGACGCTCGCCCTCGTGCTCAGCCAGGTCGTGCTGAGCTTCGGCATCCCGTTCGCGCTCATCCCGCTCGTGCGGCTGACCGCCGACCGCGCGCTCATGGGCGAATCCGTCAACCGGATGCTCACCACGGCCGTCGCCATCGTGTGCGCCGCGCTGCTCATCACGCTGAACGTGACGCTGCTGGTGCTGCTCGCTCTCGGCAGCTAGCGCCGCGCGGCGCGCGGGCGTCAGGCGGGCGGCTGCTTCTCGTGCTTGCCGTCGTGCGGGCCGACGCCGTAGCCGGCCTTCGGGTGCGCGGCCTCGTGCTTGCCGTCGTGCTCCGGCTCGGCCATCCAGATCTCGACCTCGGGCACGGGCTCGCCGGCCGCGGCCGCCTTGGCCTCCTTGCGCTTCTCCCACTGCTCGTGGCCGAGGTGCCAGGCGATGCCCGTCACGGCCATGCCGATCACCACGAGGAAGACGACCTCGATGTACTCGGTGACGACCTCCGCCACCCCCGGGATGTGCGCGGCCCACCAGCCGATGAGCGGCAGCCCGACCCCCCACAGGAACGCCCCGAGCACGTTGTAGAACAGGAACTTCTTGTACGGCATCTTGCCGACGCCCGCGGCGACCGGTGCGATGGTGCGCACGACACCGATGAAGCGCGCGATGGTGACGGCGAACCCGCCGTAGCGGGCGAAGAAGTACTCCGTGCGCGCGACGGACTTCTTGCTGAAGAAGCCGGCCGACTTTCGCTCGAAGATCGGCGGCCCCGCCTTGTAGCCGATGTAGTAGCCCAGCTGGTCGCCGAGCACGGCGGCGATGAAGATGCACAGCACCACCAGCCAGATCGGCTGCGGGATGACCCCGGTGAACGTCAGGATGCCCGTGATGAGCAGTAGGGTGTCGCCCGGCAGCAGGAAGCCGATGAGCAGCCCGGTCTCGATGAAGACGATGGCGCAGACGAGCAGAAGGCCCCACTGGCCGGCGCCCGTGATCCACGCCTCGACGTCGAACAGGCCGAGATCCATCGGCATCATGGGCGGCTCCATCGATCGCACGGTCGGGTGTACCGCCCAGGCTACCTTCCCGAGGCCCGCGCTGACCCTCCCGTAGCCTGGGGAACCATGCAGACCCTGTTGGCCCTCGCCCCGGTGTTGCTCGTGCTCGTCCTCATGACGATCGCCGGATGGTCGGCGGCCCGCGCCGGCATCGTGACCGCGCTCGCGACGCTCGTGCTCGCCGCCGTCGCGTTCGGCTTCGGCAGCGGTGAGGGCATCACCCTCGTCGAGGGCATCGGGGGCGTGCTTGCCGAGGCCGGCTTCATCGCGCTGACCGTCGTGGGCATCATCGGGCCGGCCCTGGGCATCCACTACCTGCAGCGCAGCACGGGCGCGGCTGCCCGCCTGCGGCACGCCCTGACCCTGCTGCACCCCGACCCGCGCCTCGGCGCCATTCTCGTCGCGTGGTTCTTCGCCCTCTTCCTCGAGGGAGCTGCCGGCTTCGGCACGCCGGTCGCGCTCGCCGCGCCCTTCCTCGTCGCGGCGGGGATGCCCGCTCTGCCTGCCGTGACTGCGGCCATGGTCGGCCACGCCGCCGGGGTGTCATTCGGCGCCGTCGGCACCCCCGTGCTCGCCCAGAGCACGCTCGTCGCCGACACGCCCGCCGAGCTCGCCCGGGCGACTGTCGTGTACCCGCTCGTGCTCGGCGTGGTGCTGACCGGGGTGATGATCGTCGTCATCGGCCGCGCGTACGGCCACCATCGCGGGCTCTGGCGCTGGGGGCTCCTGGCCGCTGTCTGCTTCTTCGTGCCGTTCGGGCTCATCGGCTGGCTGCTCGGCCCCGAACTTCCTACGCTCGGGGGAGCCCTGGTCGGCGTGCTGCTGTTCTCAGTCGTGCTCGTGCGGCACCGGCGCCGCATCCACGCCGCCGGAGGCGCGGGACTCGTGGTGACGCACCCGCATCCGGATGCTCGTGACGTGGCAACCGCTGACCTCTCGGTGCTGCGCGCGGCCGCGCCGTACCTCGTGCTCGTCGCCGTCGTGCTGCTGACCCGGCTCGTGCCGCCACTGCGGGAAGCCCTGCAGGGCGTCGAGCTCGCCTGGCAGCTGCCGGCCGGCTTCGGCGGATCAGTGCAGCCCCTCTACCACCCCACGGCGCTGCTCACCGTGGCGTTCATCGTCGGCGCGATCATCCAGCGGGCGTCATGGCGACGCGTTCGCATCGCCTTCGTCACCGCCACGCTGCAGCTCGGCCCCGTCATCGTTGCCCTCGTGGCGATGATCACGATCGCCCGCACCATGTCGGCGTCGGGCATGACGGCCCAGCTCGCGCTCGCCGCCGCCTCGCTCGGCCTCGCCTGGCCGCTGTTCACGGTGCTCGTGGGTGCCTTCGGTGCGTTCATCACCGGCTCGGCGACCGCCTCGAACCTGCTGTTCACCGACCTGCAGTCGTCGACCGCGCGGGCGCTCGCCCTGCCCGAGCTGCCGCTGCTCGGCGCACAGGGCTTCGGCGCTGCGGTCGGCAACATCATGGCGCCGCACAACATCGTCGCCGCTGTGGCGACCGTCGGCCTGGTCGGGCAGGAGGGCCGCGTGCTGCGCTCGACCGTGCCGACCGCGCTCGTGCTCATCGCGCTCGGCGGCGTGCTCGCGCTGCTGCTCGTGCTGTGAATTCGCGAGGGCAGCAGACCGGTGCCGCGCTAGCGTGGGGGCATGGCAGCGAGACGGTCGATGAGCAGGTGGTTCGTTCCGGCCATCGGGAGCGCGATGATCGTCGGGGGCGTTGCCGCGGCGGTCGTCGCCACTCCGCGGGAGGTCTCGTTCGGCTGGTTCGCCTACGCGCCACTCTCGGAAGCTACGTTCACCCCCGATGGTCTGATCGTGCTGACGGGGGGAGCCCTTGGCGCACTCATCGTCGCCGTCATCGGGGTTGCCGTGCTCGCCTTCTGGGCGGGGCGCATCGTTCGGTCGTCGCGCTCACGGTCTCACGACTGACGCACGACGACCTCGGTGCGGAAGGAGGGACTTGAACCCTCACGCCCGAAGGCACAGGAACCTAAATCCTGCGTGTCTGCCGATTTCACCACTCCCGCTGGCAGGCCCAGTCTAGAACCGCGGGTGCGACAGCGGACGGGTCACACCCGCCCTGCCGCCTGCAGCGCCGCCCACACCTCGGCCCGGGCGGGGAAGGCATCGAGGTCGCGATCGAGCAGCTCGGCGGCGCGCCGCAGGCGCGCCCGCACAGTGTGCCGATGGATGCCCAACCGCAGCGCCGCCGCCTCGGCCACCGCATCGCAGCGCAGCCAGGTGCCGAGCGTGCTCACGAGCTCGTCGCCGGTCGCGGCGTCGTG
>JAIWOM010000032.1 GCA_020216895.1 Microcella sp. | reverse complement strand
TCGTGCAGGTGCTCGTGGATGAGGATGCCGTTGTTGGTCAGCAGCGCGACCCGGCCCAGCTCGGCGGCGCGGCGCACGGCCGCGAGTGCCGCGGGGCGCGGCTGCGTCGCCTCCGAGCGGATCCGCACCCACTCCTCGCGCGAGATCTCGGCCCCGATGATGCCCGTCACGCGCCGCAGGTACTCGTCCGCGTCGCTCGGGTCGCCGGCCTCGGCCTCCCACTCCATGCCGCTGATCCACCAGCGGCGGCGCAGCTCGTGCAGGTCGTGGCCGGTCAGCGCGGTGAGGTCGGCCATGCGCGTGCGCCAGTCGTAGTCGTAGAGCACATCGTCCATGTCGAACACGTAGAGCAGGGTCACGGCCCACAGTCTGCCCCACTACGATGAACGCACCATGACCGCCGTGTACGACTGCTCCGTCGAGAGCGAGCTTCTCGAGGGCCTGCGGGCCGCGCGCGGAGCCATCGGGCGCGGCGAGCTCGTGGTGATCCCGACCGACACGGTCTACGGCCTCGCCGCCGACGCCTTCCGTCCCGCGGCGGTCGAGCGCCTCCTCGCGGCGAAGGAGGCGAGCCGTGAGGCGCCGCCCACCGTGCTCATCCCGGGCATCCCGACCCTCAACGCCCTCGCCGAGAGCGTGCCCGCCCCGGTCGAGGCGCTCGTGGCGGAGTTCTGGCCGGGCGCACTCACTGTCGTCGTCGAGGCCCGCGAGTCGCTCGCCTGGGATCTCGGCGAGTCGCGCGGCACGGTCGCGCTCCGCATGCCCGACAACCGCCACGCGCGCCACCTGCTTGCCGACACCGGCCCGCTCGCCGTCACGAGCGCCAACATCAACGGGATGCCCGCCGCGACCACCGCGCAGGAGGCGCTCGCGATGCTCGGCGACCGGGTCGCTGTCATTCTCGACGGCGGCGCCCTCGGTGGGGAATCGCTCACGGGCGACGCCGCCGAGCGGGTCTCCACCATCGTCGATGCGACGAGCCTTCACCTTCCCGAGGGCAAGCTCCGCATCCTGCGCCAGGGGGCGATCCCCGAGGCCGAGATCCTCCGCGTCGTCGGCGCGGACCTGGCGGCGTGACCTTCTACCTGCTCGTCGCCCTCATCGCAGGGGTGGTGAGCTTCGGAGCCTCGTGGGCGGTGCTGCGGCTCAGCCACCGCTTCAAGCTCTACCCGGGCATCCGCGACCGCGACGTGCACACGACGCCCACCCCCCGCCTCGGCGGCATCGCCATCGTCATCGGCATCGTCACCGCTCTGGTCATCGCCTCGCAGATCAGCTGGTTCGACCTGGTCTACGCCGACCCGTTCCCGATCATCGCCATCGTGGCCTCCGCGCTCGTCATGCTCGGCCTGGGGGTGGTCGATGATCTGTACGACCTCAACTGGATGACGAAGCTCGCCGGGCAGCTGCTCATCGCGGGCTTCCTCGCCTGGTCGAGCCTGCAGCTCACCTCGCTGCCGATCGGGCCCGACGGCGGCATCACGGTGCTCTCGCCGACCCTGTCGCTGATCGTGACCGTGCTCGCTGTCGTGCTCGTCATGAACGCGGTCAACTTCATCGACGGCCTCGACGGCCTCGTGGCCGGCGTGACGATCATCGCGGGCACGGTCTTCTTCATCTACAGCTACCTGCTGTCGATCGACACCGCGCAGACAGCGTTCAACCTCGCCTCGCTCGTCATGGCGGTGCTGCTCGGCGCGACCGCCGGCTTCCTGCCGTTCAACTGGCACCCCGCCAAGATCTTCATGGGCGACGGAGGAGCCCTGGTCGTCGGCATGCTCATGGCCGTCTCGACCATCTCGGTGACAGGCCAGATCGACCCGGGCATCGACCGCAGCCAGCTCGTGCCCGCGTTCATCCCGCTCGCCCTGCCGTTCGCGGTGCTGATCGTGCCGCTGCTCGACTTCGGCCTCGCGGTGCTGCGGCGGCTGCGCGCCGGCAAGTCGCCGTTCAGTGCCGACCGCAAGCATCTGCACCACCGCCTGCTCGACATGGGGCACTCGCACTTCCACGCGGTGCTGATCTTCTACGCCTGGACGGCCGTGGTGGCCGTGGGCGCCCTGCTGTTCTTGTTCTGGCCCTGGTGGTGGGCGCTGACCGCCGTCGTGGTCGGCCTCATCGCCTGCACCGCGGTCACGCTCGCGCCCCTCAGCCGCCGCAAGCGCATCGAGGCCGTGGCCCAGTCGGCGCCCGAGGGTGAAGCGGCGTTGGCCCGCTTCGATCCGCTGGATGCTGCCGCCCCCGACCCCCTGAGCGACGAGCTCGACGCGCCCGCGCCCGAGCACCTCGCCGAAGCCCGACCGGAGGAGATCCGATGACCGCCGCCCGTTCGAACGCCGAGCGTCCGTCCACCGCCGCCCCCGTCCTGCGCCGCGCCCTGATCTACGGGGCGGGGGTCTCGTTCGCCATCGCCATCGTGGGAAGCGTCGTCGGCGCGCTCGTGGCCGAGCTCGAGGGCATGCTGAGCGCGCTCATCGGCGCGGGCATGGGCTTCGTGTTCCTCGCGCTGACCGCGGCGAGCATCCTGCTGGCCGATCAGGTGACCGGCAGCGACCTGCTGTCGCCCGCGTACTTCGGCATCGTCATCGGCGCCTGGATCATCAAGTTCATCGTCTTCCTCGTGCTCGTCTTCTCGCTGCGCGATGCCGCGTTCGTCGAGCCGACGGTGCTGTTCTTCACGCTCGTGGCTGCGGTGCTCGGCGGTCTCGTGACCGACATCATCGCCGTCACGCGGTCGCGCGTCCCCTACGTCAGCGACGTCCGCCTGCCCGGCAAGGACGAGATCCCTGACCTCTGAGCGGCGTCCGGCCCGCCTCGACTAAGAGAAAGCTTGGAAGGCCCGGTCGCGACCCCTTTTCGCGTTCGGCGGGCCCCCGTTCTCTTGGTAGGGTGGTGATACCGCCGCCGATCGCCGCGATGGCTCACGCCCCGCCCCGATGCTGGAGACTCCCCTGAGCGCTGCTGCCCTGATCCCCATCCTCGCTCTTGCGACCGCTCCGGCGACGGAGACCCCGGAATTCAAGGGTCCGTCGATCATGGACTTCTTCCCGCCGGCGATCCTGTTCGAGGGCACCCCCTTCGAGCTGAACCGCATCATGCTGCTGCGGCTCGTCATCGTCGCGCTGATCTTCATCCTGTTCTGGCTCGGCACCCGCAAGATGCAGCTGGTCCCCGGCCGCTTCCAGGGCACGATCGAGATGGGCCTCGAGTTCGTGCGCAAGGGCATCGTGGAGGACCTTCTCGGCCAGAAGGACGGCAAGCGGTTCCTCCCGCTCATCACCACGATCTTCTTCCTCGTGCTCTTCATGAACCTGACGGGCATCGTGCCGGGCATCAACATCTCGGCCAAC
The DNA here is from genome assembly GCA_020216895.1 of Microcella sp. Classification (GTDB taxonomy): domain Bacteria; phylum Actinomycetota; class Actinomycetes; order Actinomycetales; family Microbacteriaceae; genus Microcella. The sequence continues at coordinate 6,974 of JAIWOM010000032.1, read as the reverse complement.
TCCGTCATCGGCATGCCGCTCGTGCTCGCGATCGCGGCCTACATCGCCTTCATCTGGGCGGGCCTGCGCAAGCACCCCTGGACCTTCATCCGCAACGCGCTCTTCCCGCCCGGGGTTCCGCCGTTCCTGTACATCATCGTCACGCCCATCGAGTTCGTCTCGATGTTCGTGCTGCGGCCCGTGACGCTGACGCTCCGACTCCTGATGAACATGATCGTCGGGCACCTGCTCCTGGTGCTGTTCTTCTCGGCGACGGCCTTCTTCATGGTCGAGCTCGGCGGCTGGTGGATCGCCGCCAGCGCCGTGACCCTCGCGTTCGGCACGGCCTTCACCTTCTTCGAGATCCTGGTCTCGGTGCTGCAGGCCTACGTCTTCGCCCTCCTGACCACCGTCTACATCCAGCTCGCGCTGGCAGACGAGCACTAGCAACGACCCTCCGAGCGCGCACCCGCACGCCCGGTTTCGATACGGAAGGAAAACCCCTCGTGGACGCAAACACGGTTCTCGCCGAGATCAACGGCAACATCGCCACCGTCGGCTACGGCCTCTCGGCGATCGGTGCCGGTATCGGTGTGGGCATCGTCGTCGGCAAGACGATCGAGTCGGTCGCGCGCCAGCCCGAGCTCCAGGGCCGCCTGACGGTCCTCATGTACATCGGTATCGCCTTCACCGAGGCGCTCGCGTTCATCGGCATCGCGACGTACTTCATCTTCACGAACTAGGAATCCGCACATGCTCGCAGAGCTCATCGTTGCGGCGGAGGAGACCCCGAACCCGCTGCTTCCGGCGTGGTACGACATCGTCTACTCGCTCATCCCGTTCATCCTCGTCCTGCTGCTGTTCTGGCGGGTCGTCCTGCCGCGCATGCAGAAGACGCTCGACGAGCGCGCTGCGCTCATCGAGGGCGGGATCGCGAAGGCCGAGTCGGCCCAGGCCGAGGCCCAGGCGGCCCTCGAGCAGTACAACGCGCTGCTCGCCGAGGGGCGAGCCGAGGCCGCGAAGATCCGCGAGCAGGCCCGCGCCGAGGGCGCGGCGATCCTCGCTGAGCTCAAGGAGAGCGCGCAGGCCGAGGCCGCGCGCATCACCGCGAACGCTCAGCTGCAGATCGAGGCCGAGCGCCAGGCGGCGCTCGTCTCGCTGCGGGCCGAGGTCGGCTCGCTCGCGCTCGACCTCGCCAGCGGCGTGATCGGCGAGACCCTGTCGGATGACAAGCGCGCGAGCGCCCTCGTCGACCGCTTCCTCGCCGAGCTCGAGAGCGACACCGCGACGACGAAGGCGGCCAAGTAGCGATGGGCTCCGCGACGCGCAGCGCTCTCGAGACGGCCCGCACCGCGCTGGCCGCCGCGAAGGGCGTCGACCTGGCGGCCGGCGAGCAGCTGCTCGCCGCCGCCCGCACGATCGGTTCCTCGCCGCAGCTGCTGAGCGCGCTCGCCAATCCGTCCGCCGATGCCGCCGGTACCCGGGCCCTCGTCGCGACGGTGTTCGCGCAGCTCGGCGCCACGGCTCGCGGCCTGCTCGACGTCGTCGTGAGCAGCCGCTGGTCGAGCGGGGACGACCTGCTCGCCGGCATCGAGGAGCTGGGCATCCGTGCCATCGCCGCCTCGGCGTCGGAGACCGGCCGCATCGAGGCCGAGCTCTTCGAGCTCGGTCGTGCGATCACGTCGGATGCCGAGCTCGAGCTCGCGATCGGCAGCAAGCGCGGCACGGCCGAGGGCAAGCGGTCGCTCGTGACCGGCCTCCTCGGCACCGCCGCGCTGCCGCAGACGGTCGCGATCGCCGAGCACCTCGTGCAGCAGCCCCGCGGACGCCGCATCGGCGAGCTGGTGCGTAGCGCGGTCACCACGGTGGCCGACACCAGCGGCAAGGGCGTCGCGACCGTGACGGTCGCCCGTCCGCTCTCGGCATCGCAGCTCGCCGCGGTCACCGCCAGCATCGCGCGCCGCTACGGCCGCGAGCACGTCATCAACCAGGTCGTCGACGCCACCCTCGTCGGCGGAGTGCGGGTGCAGGTCGGCGATGAGGTCATCGACGGCAGCATCTCGTCGCGCCTGGCGGATGTGAGACTTCAGCTCGCCGGCTAGGCGCAGCTCACCGACAACCAGACGAGCAGCCGCACGGGTGCTCGAACGAATAAGGGAAGAACATGGCAGAACTGACGATCAGCCCGGACGAGATCCGCGACGCGCTGAAGAACTTCGCGAAGTCCTACGCCCCCGGCAAGGCTGTCGCCACCGAGGTCGGTCACGTCATCGACGCCGCCGACGGCATCGCCCACGTCGAGGGCCTGCCGGGCGTCATGGCCAACGAGCTCATCCGCTTCGCCGACGGCACTCTGGGCCTCGCCCAGAACCTCGACGAGAACGAGATCGGTGTCGTCGTGCTCGGCGAGTTCACCGGCATCGTCGAGGGCATGGAGGTCACCCGCACGGGCGAGGTGCTCTCGGTGCCCGTCGGCGACGGCTACCTCGGCCGCGTCGTCGACCCGCTCGGTGCGCCGATCGACGGCCTCGGCGAGATCGCCAGCGAGGGCCGCCGCGCCCTCGAGCTGCAGGCCCCCGGCGTCATGCAGCGCAAGAGCGTGCACGAGCCCCTGCAGACCGGCATCAAGGCCATCGACGCCATGATCCCCGTCGGCCGCGGCCAGCGCCAGCTGATCATCGGCGACCGCCAGACCGGCAAGACCGCGATCGCGATCGACACGATCATCAACCAGAAGGCGAACTGGGAGTCGGGCGACGTCACCAAGCAGGTGCGCTGCATCTACGTCGCCATCGGCCAGAAGGGCTCGACCATCGCCGCGGTGAAGGGCGCCCTCGAGGAGGCCGGCGCGATGGAGTACACGACCATCGTCGCGGCTCCCGCCTCCGACCCCGCCGGCTTCAAGTACCTCGCCCCCTACACCGGATCGGCCATCGGCCAGCACTGGATGTACGGCGGCAAGCACGTCCTGATCATCTTCGACGACCTGTCGAAGCAGGCCGAGGCCTACCGCGCCGTGTCGCTCCTCCTGCGCCGCCCGCCGGGGCGCGAGGCGTACCCCGGTGATGTCTTCTACCTGCACTCCCGCCTGCTGGAGCGCTGCGCCAAGCTCTCGGACGAGCTGGGCGCCGGCTCGATGACCGGTCTGCCGATCATCGAGACGAAGGCCAATGACGTCTCGGCGTACATCCCGACCAACGTGATCTCGATCACCGACGGCCAGATCTTCCTGCAGTCCGACCTGTTCAACGCGAACCAGCGCCCCGCGGTCGACGTGGGTATCTCGGTCTCGCGCGTCGGTGGCGACGCCCAGGTCAAGAGCATCAAGAAGGTCTCCGGCACGCTCAAGCTCGAGCTGGCCCAGTACCGCTCGCTCGAGGCCTTCGCGATGTTCGCGAGCGACCTCGACGCCGCCAGCCGTCGTCAGCTCGCGCGCGGCGCCCGCCTGACCGAGCTGCTCAAGCAGCCGCAGTACTCGCCGTACCCGGTCGAGGAGCAGGTCGTCTCGATCTGGGCCGGCACCAAGGGCAAGCTCGACACGATCGACGTCGACGACGTGCTGCGCTTCGAGGCCGAGCTGCTCGACCACCTCCGCCGCAACACGAGCATCCTCACCACGCTGCGCGAGACGAACGTTCTCGACGACGCCACCGAGGCCGAGCTCGAGAAGGCCGTCGACGCCTTCGTCGTCGCCTTCCAGGGCGGCGAGGAGGGCGGCGTGCACGCCGGCAACGAGCAGTTCGAGGCGACCGAGGCCGAGGACATCAACCAGGAGAAGATCGTCCGCCGCAAGAAGTAGGGCTCCGGGCGCGCCGCGCCCGGCATCCTGCTCGCCTCGGCGACGACCACACCCCCGAAACGACCAAGGAACGGAACCAGCACATGGGAGCGCAACTTCGGGTCTACCGGCAGAAGATCCGTTCTGCCCAGACGACCAAGAAGATCACGCGCGCGATGGAGCTCATCTCGGCCTCGCGGATCCAGAAGGCGCAGGCGCGGATGGCGGCCTCGGGCCCGTACGCGCGCGCGGTGACGCGTGCCGTGTCGGCCGTCGCGACCTACTCGAACGTCGACCACGTGCTGACCACCGAGCGCGAGAACCCCACGCGCGCGGCGGTCGTCGTGTTCACCTCCGATCGCGGTCTCGCGGGCGCGTTCAGCTCGCAGGTGATCCGCGAGGCGAACGAGCTGCGCACGCGCCTGGAGGACGAGGGTCGCGAGGTCGTGAACTACCTCATCGGCCGGAAGGCGGTCTCGTACTTCGCCTTCCGTCGCCGCGCGGCGGAGAAGCAGTGGACCGGTAACACCGACCAGCCCGAGTTCGCGACCGCGAAGGAGATCGCCGACACGCTCGTCGACGCCTTCGTGCTCGGCGGCGCGGCGGGCGGCGTGGATGAGATCCACATCGTCTACAACCGCTTCGTGAGCCTCGTCACGCAGACGCCCGAGATCGTGCGCGTGCTGCCGCTCGAGGTCGTCGACGGCGTCGAGGAGCCCGGCTCCTCCGACGTGCTGCCGCTCTACGAGTTCGAGCCCGAGGTCGACAAGGTGCTCGACGCGCTGCTGCCGGTGTACATCGAGAGCCGCATCTTCAACGCCATGCTGCAGTCGGCCGCCTCCGAGCACGCCGCCCGCCAGAAGGCGATGAAGTCGGCCAGCGACAACGCCGACAAGCTCATCCTCGACTACACCCGCCTGGCGAACAACGCCCGCCAGGCCGAGATCACCCAGCAGATTTCCGAGATCGTGGGCGGCGCCGACGCCCTGTCTTCGGCGAACTAGGAACAGGAAAAGGGAAAGCACCCATGGCCACGACCACGAAGAAGAAGCCCGCCGCTCAGGCCGCGACCGCCGGGGTGGGCCGCATCGCCCGCGTGACCGGCCCGGTCGTCGACATCGAGTTCCCGCACGACGCCATCCCCGGCATCTACAACGCGCTCTCGACCACCATCACGATCGGCGACACGAGCAGCGAGCTCATCCTCGAGGTCGCCCAGCACCTGGGTGACGACCTCGTCCGCGCCATCGCCCTGAAGCCCACCGACGGTCTCGTCCGCGGCCAGGAGGTGCGCGACACCGGCTCGCCCATCACCGTGCCCGTCGGGGACGTTACCAAGGGCAAGGTGTTCAACGTCACCGGTGATGTGCTCAACGCCGAGCCCGGCGAGACCATCGAGGTCACCGAGCGCTGGCCGATCCACCGCAAGCCCCCGGCCTTCGACCAGCTCGAGTCGAAGACGCAGCTCTTCGAGACCGGCATCAAGGTCATCGACCTCCTCACCCCCTACGTGCAGGGTGGCAAGATCGGCCTCTTCGGCGGCGCCGGTGTCGGCAAGACCGTCCTCATCCAGGAGATGATCCAGCGCGTGGCGCAGGACCACGGTGGTGTGTCGGTGTTCGCCGGTGTCGGTGAGCGCACCCGTGAGGGCAACGACCTCATCAAGGAGATGGAGGAGGCCGGCGTCTTCGACAAGACCGCCCTCGTCTTCGGCCAGATGGACGAGCCCCCGGGAACCCGTCTCCGCGTCGCGCTCTCGGCCCTGACGATGGCCGAGTACTTCCGCGACGTGCAGAACCAGGACGTCCTCCTCTTCATCGACAACATCTTCCGCTTCACGCAGGCCGGTTCCGAGGTGTCGACGCTGCTCGGCCGCATGCCCTCCGCCGTGGGCTACCAGCCGAACCTCGCCGACGAGATGGGCATCCTCCAGGAGCGCATCACCTCGACCCGCGGTCACTCGATCACCTCGCTGCAGGCGATCTACGTGCCGGCCGACGACTACACCGACCCGGCCCCGGCGACGACCTTCGCGCACCTCGACGCGACGACCGAGCTCAGCCGTGAGATCGCGTCGAAGGGTCTCTACCCGGCCGTCGACCCGCTGACCTCGACCAGCCGCATCCTCGACCCGCTCTACATCGGCGAGGACCACTACCGCGTGGCCACGACGGTCAAGCAGATCCTCCAGAAGAACAAGGAGCTGCAGGAGATCATCGCGATCCTCGGTGTCGACGAGCTGTCGGAGGAGGACAAGATCACGGTGTCGCGTGCGCGCCGCATCCAGCAGTTCCTCTCGCAGAACACCTACATGGCGAAGAAGTTCACCGGTGTCGAGGGCTCGACCGTTCCGCTGAAGGACACCATCGAGTCGTTCGACGCGATCGCCAAGGGCGAGTTCGACCACGTGGCGGAGCAGGCCTTCTTCAACGTCGGCGCGATCAGCGACGTCGAGGAGAAGTGGGCGCAGATCCAGAAGGAGAACGCCTAGCCATGGCCGAGCTCACGGTGAGCGTCGTCTCGGCCGACCGCGAGGTCTGGTCGGGGCGCGCCAAGCAGATCGTGGCGCGCACCACCGAGGGCGAGATCGGTGTGCTGCCGGGCCACGAGCCCCTGCTGGGCATCCTGAGCGCGGGCGAGGTGCGCATCACCCCGACCGAGGGCGACGTCATCATCGCCCAGGCGGAGGACGGCTTCCTCTCGGTCGAGAACAACACCGTCACGATCGTCGCCGGCGCCGCCGCGCTCCTCTAGCTGCGTGCGGCCGGACGGCTCGGCCGTGAGATTCCTGCTGCCCCCGTCGGAGACGAAGCGCGACGGGGGAGCAGGCGGACCGCTCGAGCTCGAGCGCCTGTCGTTCCCCGCTCTGACGGATGCCCGGCGCACGGTGCTCGATACCGTCGAGCGGCTGGCAGGCGACCCCGAGGCGGCGGCGCGCGCGCTGAAGCTGAGCGCGAAGGCCGCCGCTGCCGAACTGCCGCGCAACCGTGCGCTGCGCACCAGCCCGACGATGCCCGCGATCGAGCGCTACACGGGGGTGCTGTACGACGCCCTCGCCGTGGCCGACTGGGCGACGGATGCCCGCGCGCGCGCCTCGGAGCACCTCCTGGTGCACTCCGCCCTGTTCGGCCTGCTCGGCGCCGATGACCCCGTGCCCGCCTACCGCCTCTCGCACGACTCGCGGCTGCCGGGCCTGCGTCTGCGCGCCCACTGGGCC
>JAIWOM010000031.1 GCA_020216895.1 Microcella sp. | reverse complement strand
CGCCGCATCCGCCCGCCGTTCGGTCGCGGCGAGCGTCTGCGCGGCCTGCTCGGCGGCGAAGGTCGCCTGCTGCAGCTGCTCGCCCGCGATGAGGGCGGCGATGCGCTGCTGCTCGAGCGCGCCGTTGAGCTGTGCGACTACCTCGACGATTCGGTCGACGGCGCGCTGCGTCGCGGCGGCGTCACCCTTGGCGGCCTGCACGTCGTCCCAGGTGGGCGGAGCGGGCGCGGCGAGCGCCGGGCTCGAGACCGACGAGGTTCCGGCGACGAGGGCGGCGGAGAGTGCAACGGCAAGGGCCGTCGCGAGGGCGATGGCCCGATGGCCGCGACCCCCGATGGGTCGCATCAGACGCGACTACCCAATGGTGAGGCCCTTGCTGCGAAAGAACGGCACGGGGTCTTGCGGGTTGCCGTTGGTGCGGATCTCAACGTGCAGGTGGCAGCCGGTGGAGAGGCCGGTGGTGCCGATCTTGGCGATGTTCTGCCCGACGACGACCTCCTGGCCCTGCTGCACGAGGATGCCGCCCTCCTGGATGTGGGCGTACGACGAGGTCAGGCCGTTGCCGTGGTCGATGCGCACGTAGTATCCATAGCCGCCGTACCAGCCGGCGTAGCTGACGGTGCCGGTGGAGGCCGCGTAGATCGGACGACCGCAGCTGGCCGCGATGTCGGTGCCCGAGTGGAACGACACATACCCGTAGAGCGGGTGCACGCGTGTGCCGTAGGGCGAGCTGATGTAGCCGCTCGCCGGCACGACCCAGCCGTTGACGATCTGGCCGGCGTCGACGCTCGAGCCGGCGCCGTACTGGGCGCGGACGCCCGCCTGATAGTCCTTCTCGGTGGCGTCGCGGTTCTCGACCAGCACGGCCAGCTGCGCCTCGAGCCGCGCCTGGTTCTCCTGCTGCGCGATCAGAGCGGTCTGCGCCTCCTTGGCGGCGGCCTGCGCCTCCTGGTAGGCGGCCTCCGCCTCGGCGCGCATCTCGTCGCGGATGCCCTTGGCCACGTTGGCCTGCTCGGTGAACGACTGCGCCGCGTTCTGGTCCTGCAGGGCCGCGGCGTAGATGCCCTCGGCCTGCTCGGTGATCTTGCTGGCGAAGCCGAGGCGCGAGAGCAGTTCGTCGGCCTGGCCGGGGTTGGTCAGCAGCGAGGCCGACAGGTCGCCGCCGCCCGAGCGCGCGAGCTCGGCGACGAACTGGCCCGCCCGCAGCTTGGAGCCGTCGGCGCGCACCTGGGCCTCGTCGGCCTGCGCCTGCAGCTGCTCGGCGGTGTAGGCGGCCTCGTCGAAGGCGAGCTGGGCCTCGTAGTAGATGTCGCCCTTCTCCTGGGCGATGGCCTGCGTGCGCTCGACCTCGGCCGTGATGGCCTCGATCGCGGCGCGGATCTCCTTGATCTTCTGCTGGGCGCGCGCGACATCGCGGCGGGCCTCGAGCACGTCGTTCCAGGAGGGGTAGTCGACGGCGTAGGCGGGCTTCTCGGTGACGGCGATGGTGCCGGTCACGAGCAGGGCGACGGCGGCGAGCGCCGCGACGATCGCCGTTCCCCGACGTGATGTTGCCCGCATGACTTTCCCCTCTGGCCGAGGTGGTCGTCGTGACGTCGTTTCGTTATGTCACAACTCTCGCCCCAGCACCATTGACCACAGTACCAACGGATGCTCGCCGCGACCAGGCACGGCGCGCCCCACGGGGGCGTGCCGCTCGCCGAGCCCTGCTCGGGCATCCTGCCCGCGACGCTAGCCCGCCGCGCCGCCGCCGGCCGGGAGGTCGCCCGGACCGTCGCCGAACCCGATTGGCGAAGTCGCCCCCCGACCCGTATGCTGGTGCACCGGTTGCTGTGCGGCTCGCGCCACCACGGCCCCATCGTTTAGTGGCCTAGGACACCGCCCTTTCACGGCGGCAGCACGGGTTCGAATCCCGTTGGGGTCACGAACAGCCCTACAATTGAATATCTGCAAGGCCCTGTAGCGCAGTTGGTTAGCGTGCCGCCCTGTCACGGCGGAGGTCGCGGGTTCAAGTCCCGTCAGGGTCGCCACGGCGACGGGCCCTCTCCTCGGAGGGGGCTTGTTCCGTACGGGGCGTCACCGCCCCACGGCTCTGTAGCTCAGTTGGTAGAGCGCACGACTGAAAATCGTGAGGTCACGGGATCGACGCCCGTCGGAGCCACCACATGGTCAATTGGCGGTTTCGTCGCTCACGATTGTCAGGACGGACTGCTACCGTAAGGACATAACAACCCGGATGTTTCGACTACCGGGCGCGGCCCTCGGTGAAAGCCGAGGGCCTGCTTCGTTAAGTCCAGGTCGGCGGTTTACGGATCGTTCTCCCCTCGGCATCCCGAAGGACTGGCGAGAACTGCGAAGAGTGCAGCGTGCCGCGGCGGATCTGCCTCACGGTATCGAGCCCGATGCCATCGAAGGCCTTGTTGTACGCGCTACCGGCAACCGAGATCAGAGCAAGGGAATGGCCGCGTTTCGCGAGCATCGTGAGGGGCGGGACGAGGTCGGAGTCGTTCGTCACGATCGCGAAGGAGTCAGCTACCCCATCCACAGCATCGAAGATGAGGTGTGACGCAAGCGCGACGTCTGTGCCCTTCTCCTCCGGGCGCTTCACGAGAGCGGTGACGACCCTCCCGTCCGGATCCAGAACCTCCGGGTGCACCGGCAGCCATTGCTTCACGAAAGAGAACGTGCCGGTAATGATGTCGACGTTCGTCGTAGCGAGGGCCCGCCAATACACCTGCTGGCGCTGGCCGACACCTGGGTCATTCGTCATTGGCTTCAGGGGAGCGGTGAAGTATTTGACCTGCACGACATCACGATGGGGGAAGAGCCGTCGAGCGAGCGCCTCAAGGTCAAGCCACTTGTACTGCGGATACTGCCGCTGGAGCAATGCCTTGTACAGCGCGAACCCATCGACGTAGACCGCGACTGTTCGACGGGTTTTCATCGCCCGATGATAGCCAACACCACCGACGACTGTGCGCGGCTCGGGACATACGGCCCAGGTATCGCGCGTGGCCCGGCGGTAGCCTGGAAGCCGGGGGATCCCACGCCTCGGCATCGCTTTCTCACGCCCGCCTCGGGCGGCACCGGTGCCGACCAGAGAAAGAGGAACACATGACCGTCGTCGATGGCACCTGCCCGGTGGTTCACGGGGCGCACACCTCCATGAAGAGCGGCCAGGAGTGGTGGCCGAACGCGCTGAACCTGGACATCTTGGCGCAGCACGACACCAAGACGAACCCGCTCGGCGCCGACTTCAACTACCGCGCCGAGCTGAAGAAGCTCGACGTCGACGCCCTGGTGAAGGACGTCAAGGAGCTGCTGGTGACCAGCCAGAGCTGGTGGCCTGCTGACTGGGGTCACTACGGCGGCCTCATGATCCGCATGGCCTGGCACTCGGCCGGCACCTACCGCATCGCCGACGGCCGCGGGGGCGGTGGCTCGGGCACGCAGCGCTTCGCACCGTTGAACTCGTGGCCCGACAACGGCAACCTCGACAAGGCCCGCCGCCTGCTGTGGCCGATCAAGAAGAAGTACGGCAACCAGATCAGCTGGGCCGACCTGATGATTCTCGCCGGCACGCTCTCGTACGAGGCGATGGGCCACAAGACCTTCGGCTTCGCCTTCGGCCGCGAAGACCTCTGGCACCCGGAGAAGGACACCTACTGGGGCAGCGAGAAGGAGTGGCTGGCGCCGAGCGACGAGCGCTACGGCAGCGTCGACGACCCCAGCACGATGGAGAACCCGCTCGCCGCTGTGCAGATGGGTCTCATCTACGTGAACCCCGAGGGCGTCAACGGCCAGCCCGACCCGCTGAAGACGGCGGCCCAGGTGCGCGAGACCTTCGCCCGCATGGCGATGAACGACGAGGAGACCGTCGCGCTCACCGCCGGCGGGCACACCGTCGGCCGGGCGCACGGCAACGGGCGGGCCGAGAACCTCGGGCCCGCTCCGGAGGGTGCGGACATCCACGAGCAGGGACTCGGCTGGAACAACCACGTCGGCCGCGGCGTCGGCAAAGACACCGTGACGAGCGGCATCGAGGGCGCCTGGACGACCAACCCCACCCAGTGGGACAACGGCTACTTCACCCTGCTGTTTAAGTACGACTGGCAGCTCGCGAAGAGCCCGGCCGGCGCGTGGCAGTGGGAGCCGGTGAACATCGCCGAGGAGGACAAGCCCTTCGACGTCGAGGGCACCGCTCGCCAGAACCCGATCATGACCGACGCCGACATGGCGATGATCAAAGACCCCATCTACCGCGAGATCTCGGAGCGCTTCTACAACGACCCCGAGTACTTCAGCGAGGTCTTCGCCCGCGCCTGGTTCAAGCTGACCCACCGCGACCTGGGCCCGCGCACGCGCTACGTCGGCCCGCTGCAGCCGACGGAGGACCTCATCTGGCAGGACCCAGTGCCCGCCGGGAAGGCCGACTACGACGTCGAGGCCGTGAAAAAGAGCATCCTGGCCAGCGGCCTGTCGTTCACCGACATGGTGACGACCGCGTGGGACTCGGCGCGCACCTACCGCGACTCCGACAAGCGCGGCGGGGCAAACGGCGCCCGCATCCGCCTTGAGCCGCAGCGCGGCTGGCACGCCAATGAGCCGGAGCGCCTGAACCGCGTGCTCGCCGTCTACGAGGCGCTGTCGGCCGAGTCGGGTGTGAGCGTCGCTGACCTGATCGTGCTGGGCGGCAACCTCGGCATCGAGGATGCCGCGCGCAAGGCGGGCGTCGAGGTCAGTGTGCCGTTCCACCCCGGTCGCGGTGACGCGACCCAGGAGTGGACCGACGTCGACTCCTTCGCCCCGCTCGAGCCGATCCATGACGCCTTCCGCAACTACCTGCAGAAGGACTACACGGTTCCGGCGGAGGAGCTCATGCTCGACCGCGCCAGCCTCATGAACCTGACGGCGGTCGAGCTGACCTGCCTGGTCGGCGGCATGCGCGTGCTGGGCACGAACTTCGGCGGCACGCAGCACGGCGTCTTCACCGACCGGGTCGGCGCGCTGACGAACGACTTCTTCGTCACGCTCACCGACATGACCTACGTGTGGGAGCCCGCCGGCTTCAACGCCTACAACCTGCGCAACCGCGAGACCGGCAAGGTCGAGCACACGGCCACCCGCGCCGACCTCGTGTTCGGCTCGAACTCGATCCTGCGCTCGTACGCCGAGGTTTACGCGCAAGACGACAGCCGCGAGAAGTTCGTGCACGACTTCGTCGCCGCCTGGACGAAGGTCATGAACGCCGACCGCTTCGACCTGGTGGCCAGCTAGTCAGCCGCTGTTCCGGCGACGGATGCTCGGGCCGGGGTCTCCACGGAGGCCCCGGCCCTTCCCGTCTCTCGAAAATGGCTCGTTTCGCAGTTAGGCTGCGAGGAACCACATGAGGAGGCGTCATGCTGTCCAGCGAGCAACAGGCGCTGCTCCGGCTCGAGATCTTCGCTGACCTCGAGGCGCTGATCGACTCCCGTGGCGGCTTCGCGAGCCGTGACGAGCTCACCAGCTTCGTCATGAAGAACGGCCTGCGCATGCCCCTCATCGACACCGGGCGAGGAATCCGCAACCCTCAGGAGTTCGACGCAACGCTGGCTATCGTGTCGGCGAGCGACGGCGGGCGCAATAACCCCTACGACGACGCCATCGACCGCGAAACAGGGCTCCTCCGCTACTCCTGGGCCAAAGGCCCGCTGGACGCGGGAGACAATCGGAAGCTCCTCGCCGCGTTGCAGACAGGAACGCCGATCATCCTGTTCGAGAAGCCGCTCCCCAATCTCTATGTCCCGGTACTCCCCGTCTATGTCATCGATGTGGACATCGAGAGGCGGCACTTCATCATCGATCTCGATGACAGTCGACTCCGCACCGGTCGCGAGGTTCCGCTAGACAAGTCATACGTCGCCCGAGTGGTGAAGCAGCGGGTGCACCAGCCGATGTTCCGTGCACGCGTGCTCAACGCCTACAACAAGCGGTGCGCGGTCTGCACACTCAGGTATCCCGAGCTGTTGGACGCTGCGCACATCATCAGCGACAACGACGAGCGCGGCCTGCCTATCGTCACGAACGGCATGGCGATGTGCAAGATCCACCACGCGGCCTACGACCAGGACTTCCTGGGCGTCAGCCCCGACTACATCGTCTACATCAACGAACGGCTGCTGGCCGACCGTGACGGACCTATGCTGCAGTTCGGCCTCCAGGCGATGAACGGCAAGTCGCTCGAGCTTCCAAGCCGCCGCGACGACCGCCCCGACCGTGACTACCTCGCTGAACGCTTCGCCCGCTTCGCCTCCTAGCAAGGAGCTATTCGACGCGATCTCTCGCTGAGCTGTCGCACTTCCTTGGGTTCAGGATTCTCCAGACCTCGACACCACCGCCGAGCAGTGGAACGATGGCCCGCATGGCTGAGGGCAGAGCATCCACCGGCAATGACGGGTTCACCGCGGACGAGCGCGCCGCGATGAAAGAGCGGGCGGCCGAGCTGCGCGCCGAGGCGAAGCGGGCCAAGGGCGCCGCCAAGGCCGAGGCCGAGCTCAACGACCTGCTCGAGGCAATCGCGAAGCTTCCCGACGAGGGCGACCGGGCGCTCGCCACGCGACTGCACGAGCTGATCATGGCGGCGGCTCCGCAGCTGGGTCCGCGCACCTGGTACGGCATGCCCGCCTACGCGCTCGACGGCAAGGTGCTGTGCTTCGTGCAGCCCGCCAGCAAGTTCGACACCCTCTACACGACGCTCGGGTTCAACGACACCGCGCAGCTCGACGACGGGTCGATGTGGCCGGCGTCGTTCGCGGTCATGAGTATCGGGCCGGTCGAAGAGCAGCGCATCACCGAGCTCGTGCGGCGCGCGGTCGGCTGAGCGCGCGGCCGCGGCGCCGCATCCGTCATTCGAAGATGACGTAGACCTTCTTCAGCGGCTCGGTGACCTCCCAGAAGCCCTGCCAACCGACGGGGAAGATCACGAGGTCGCCGGGCTCGATGTGCTGAGCCTCCTTGCCGTCCTCGGTAACAGTCATGCGGCCCGAGATGACGTAGATGACCTCGCCGCTGTCGGTGAACTCCCACCGCGAACGGCCCGGGTCGGTCTCCCAGATGCCCACGTCGAGCGAGCTGGCCTTGCCGGAGAACACCTCCAGGTAGGTGGTCGCGATGTCAGCGCCGAGCGGGTCGGCCAGCGGCAGCTCGAGCGGGGTGTGGGTCTGGTCGGCGCGGGTCACAGAGCCGGTGCGGCAGACGATGGCCATGACGGTGCCTTTCATGAAGGAGCGAGGTGCCCTTCGACCCTAGAGCCCGACACCGGCGCCGCCGCGGCGCGACATCGTTCACAGCAAGCTCTAGGCCGCGACAGGGGGCGCGTGAATCACGAAATGTGATTCACTTGTCGGCGGAGGGGAGTATCCCCGTCTTCGCCTGTTGTCGTCATTGCGTCGCGCTCATGCGCGTCCGGCAGCGGGGGCGCACCGGTCACCGATCGGCGGCGCTGGGAGAGACCTCCTGAACCCTCATCGATTCAGGAGATTCTCTGTGGACGTTCCCCTTTGGCTCTGGCTAGCTGTACTGACCAGGGACGTTGATCGTTAGACAAGTGCCCACTTGTCACACAAAGAAGCGCTTGTCTATAGTGTGGGTATGACAGTTTCACTGGATGTTGCCATGCCGCGCACGGACCTGTCGGCGCGGGATCACGCGCGGATGCTTGCTCCGTTGTTGAAGCCTTTGTCAGACGAGAACAGACTGATGATCGTGCTGACGCTTGCGGCGGGGGCGTGCTCGAACAAGCAGTTGCAGGAGGCCACCGGGTTGAGCCAGGCGCTGGTGAGTCACCATGTGGCAGCCTTGCGGGAAGCGCGGCTGATCAGTGTGCGGGCCGAGGGCCGGTCCAACATCTACGAGCTGTGTTGTGAGCAGTTGGCGGCGCCGGTGCAGTGGCTCGCTCACTTGGCGACTCTCACTCCAGAGGGACAGAAGGCGTGCTGCACTGCCCCAGCAGGGGAGGGTCAGGCATCGACTGAGGGTGCTGCGCGGTGATTCATGCGGTACAGACCTTCGGGTTGATCCTGGTCGAGTTGCTCGTCCTGTTCTCGCTGATCTCGGTTCTCGTTGCGCTGGTGAACCGGCGGTTCGGGCCGGATCGGATCCAGAGCTGGATGGCCGATGGGCGCCTTCCCGGCCCGGTCAAAGGGCTACTGCTGGGGGCGATCACGCCGTTCTGTTCCTGTTCGACGCTGCCGGTGCTGGCTGGGATGTTGAAGTCGGGGGTGGCGTTCCGGACGTCGATGACCTTCCTGATCTCGTCACCGCTGCTGGATCCCATCATCGTGGCCGGGGTGGTGCTGCTGTTCGGCTGGCGTATCGCGTTGGTCTACACGGTGGTCACCGCCGCATGGTCCCTGCTCGCCCCCCTCGTATGGGAACGACTCGGTATGGCCAGCCAGCTCAAGCGAGTCAAGGTCGTCGGCGACGACAGCACCCCCCGCCCCTGGGCGGGACTGCGCAACGAGATCCGGCCCGCACTCGGCGAGGCCTGGGCCGATCTGAGACCGCTGCTCGTCCCGATGGTGCTGGGTGTCTCGGTCGGTGCATTTATCTACGGTTTCGTGCCTCAGGACCAACTCGCCGCGGTCGCTGGCGACGACAAGCCATGGGCCGTGCCGTTGGCCGCCGTGCTTGGCGTTCCGCTTTACGTGCGGATCGAGACGATGTTGCCCATCGGCTTGGCCCTCAGCTCGGCCGGTATGGGGCTAGGGGCAGTGTTCGCGCTGATGATCGGCGGCGCCGGAGCCTCGATCCCCGAGATCTCGATGCTCACCGCCTTGTTCAAGCCCCGACTGGTCGTCACTTTCGTGGTCACTGTCATCGGCACGGCCATCGCCGCTGGCTACCTCATCCCACTGATCGCCTGACCCCACCACCACATTCCCAACCACACGAGGAGAACAAACAACCATGGGACTCAAGGACCTCTTCACCGCACGCAAGCAGGACAGCAGTTGCTGCGGAGCCCAGATCGTGCCCGACGATGACGACCAGCCCCAGAGCGAGCAGGGAACGCCCACCGAGACGGCTGCCTCTTCAGCGCCGAACCGCGAGGACACGGACGGCAACTGACATACCGAATCGATGGGGGCTGCACCACAGGGTGCAGCCCCCATCACCGTCTCCACCCGCTCGTCACCAGGAAGACCACCATGCCCCACGCCAATGCCGCCCTCACACCGCGTCACCGCTTGAAGGTCGCCCAACTCGTCGTCGACGACGGATGGCCGATCAGCGAGGTTGCCGCCCGCTTCCAGGTCTCTTGGCCCACCGTCAAACGCTGGACCGGCCGCTACCGAGCGGGCGAGTCCATGCAGGACCGGTCTTCCCGACCGCACCACTCACCGAACAAGATCAGCCCGACGGTCACTCGCCGCTGTATCCAGCTGCGGCTACGACTCCGAGAAGGACCCGTGCAGTTGGCGTGTCGGCTGGGGATCGCGCCGTCGACGGTCCACCGGATCCTGACCGACGCCCACCTGAACCGGCTGTCGCATGTGGACCGCGCCACGGGGGAACCGGTGCGCCGTTACGAGCACGACCATCCCGGCGCGATGCTCCACGTCGACGTGAAGAAGCTCGGCAACATCCCCGACGGCGGAGGCTGGCGCTACGTCGGACGCCGACAGGGCGAGAAGAACCGGGCAGCTACACCAGGCAAGCTCAGGAGCAAGTACTCCGACCCGTTGATGGGCAAGGCCTACGTCCACACCGTCATCGACGACCACTCCCGCGTCGCCTACGCCGAGATCCACGACGACGAAACAGCCCACACCGCCACCGCGGTCCTGGTGAGGGCCGTCGAGTGGTTCAACGCCCGCGGGGTGACCGTCGAGCGGGTTCTGTCGGACAACGGCGGGGCATATCGCTCACACCTGTGGCGCGACACCTGCGCCGAGCTCGGTATCAGGCACAAACGGACCAGGCCGTATCGCCCTCAGACCAACGGCAAGATCGAGCGCTTCCACCGCACCCTGGCCGACGGCTGGGCATACGCCCGCTGCTACACCTCCGAGACGGAGCGCCGCGGCGAACTCGACGGATGGCTGCACTACTACAACCATCACCGGCCCCACACGGCCTGCGGGAACCAGCCGCCCTTCTCACGATTGACCAACGTCTCCGGTCAGTACAGCTAGCCGTGCTCGGCGTCATCCTCGCGATGCTCGCCATCGACCTCTTCGCCCACCGAAAAGCGCACGTCATCGGCGTGCGAGAAGCGGCCATCTGGTCGATCATCTGGGTGACCCTCGGCGTCGCCTTCGGTGGCTACATCTGGTGGGAGTACGGGGCCGAGCTGGGCCAGCAGTACTACGCCGGCTACCTCATCGAGAAGTCGCTCGCCGTCGACAACGTGTTC
>JAIWOM010000030.1 GCA_020216895.1 Microcella sp. | reverse complement strand
GAGCCGCGCGACGTCGAGGATGCCGAGCGCGGCGGGGCTGTGCTCGACGACGGCGAGGTCGTCGAGCAGCCGGGTGGGCGTCAGGGTGGCGAGCGGGCGCAGCGCGACGACGGCGCGCTTGGCGAACTCGGGGGTGACGGCGCTGACGACGACGGAGACGTCGCGACCGTCGCGGATGGCGCGGCTGCCGAGGCTGCCCGTGACGCTGACCGCGAGCTCGAACTCGGCGTCGGAGCCGAAGTCGATGCTGGCGACGCTGAGCGCGACGATCAGGTGGCTTCGGCGGGTCTCCTCGAACTGGCGCACCATGTAGGTGCCGGTCTTGGCGGTGGACTTCCAGTGGATGTGGCGACGGTCATCGCCGGGCACGTACTCGCGGAGGGCGTGGAACGCGATGTCGGCGGGCGTGAGATCGCGGGTCGGCTGACCGTCGAGGTCGCGCAGGAGGCCGCTCGAGGTGGAAGGGATGTCGATGGTGCGCGGGTGCACGATGAGCTCGAGGGCGTCGGTGAACTGCAGCTCGCGGCGCACGAGCCCGACCGGGTCGGCCCGCACCGAGCGCACCGGCCCGAGTGCGAGCCGGCCGCGGCGTCCGGTCGGGATGGCCAGCTCGCGATCGAGCTCGCCCTTCGCCGGCAGGCCGGGGATGCTCACCGGCACGATCTCGCTGCCGACCGGCACATCGGCGACGACGCTGAAGGTGCGCCGCCCCGCGGGATTCCGCACGTGCAGCGTGACGATCGCGGGGTCGCCGACCGCGACGCGGCTGGCGGGCGGCACGAGCTCGGCGACGATGCGGGTGCGACCGATCAGGTAGAGGGCGGCGACGACCGCGAGGGTGGCGCCCAACGCCCCGAGGACGATCAGCTCGCTCCAGCCCCAGGCGTAGCCGGCGAGGAGCGCCAGGGGTACGCCGGCCGCGATGGTCCAGCCGAGCGGAGTGACGACGCCGGAGACCGTCGAGAAGCCCCGCTCGAGCGCCGCCCGGAGACCGCGGCCGAGGCGCACGACGGCGACGATCGCGTCGGCCAGCCATCCGGTGCGCTCCCCGACGATGCGGGTGCGCGCCGTGGTGACGGTCGAGCCGATCGTCGTCTCGTCGATGGCGCGCCGGGCGCGGTGGTCGCTGCCGCCGGTCGGGGCGGTACCCGACGACATCGAGGGCGGGATGCTCGTCACACAGCGATCCGCTCGCTCGGGGGCGGCGTCTCGACCACGAGCTGGGCGACCACGGTCGTCGTCGTCACGCCGTCGAACTCCGATTCGGGGTCGAGCACGAGACGGTGGGCGAGCACCGGCTCGGCGAGCGCCTTCACGTCGTCGGGCACGACGTAGTGCCGGCCCTGCAGCGCGGCGAAGGTCTTCGCGCAGCGGATCAGCGCCAGGGCGCCGCGCACGCTCGCCCCCATGCGCACATCGACGTGGGTGCGCGTGGCCTCGACCAGGCGCGCGACGTAGTCGGTGATGACCGGGTCGACGTGCACCGTGCGGGCGAGCGCGATCATGTCGCGCACCGTGTCGAGCTCGACGACGGGCTCGAGCACCTCGGCGCGGGGGCCGACGGCGCCCTCGAGGATCCGCACCGTGGCCGCGTGGTCGGGGTAGCCGATGGCCGTCTTCATGAGGAAGCGGTCGAGCTGGGCTTCGGGCAGCCGATAGGTGCCGGCCTGCTCGATCGGGTTCTGCGTCGCGATCACGAGGAAGGGCGCCGTGACGGGGTGGGTCACGCCGTCGACGGTGACGTGTCCCTCCTCCATGACCTCCAGCAGCGCCGACTGGGTCTTGGGGCTCGCACGGTTGATCTCGTCGGCGAGCACCACGGTGGCGAAGACCGGCCCGGGGTGGAACTCGAAGGTGCCCGACCGCTGGTCGTAGACCGTCATGCCGGTGATGTCGCCGGGCAGCAGGTCGGGGGTGAACTGCACGCGCGTCGTGGTGCCGCGGATGCTCTGCGCGAGCGCCCGGGCGAGCGAGGTCTTCCCCGTCCCGGGGACGTCCTCCAGCAGCAGGTGGCCCTCGCTGAGCATCGCCGTGAGCCCGAGCCGGATCACGTAGGCCTTGCCGAGCAGCACGCGCTCGACGTTCTCGACGATGCGGTCGGCGATGCCACTGAACCCGGTGGCCTGTTCGGCGGTCATGGTCATGGTCGGTACTCCCGGGTGTAGGTGGTGCTGTTGGCGGAGACGGTGACGACGAGCCGCGGGTCGTCGCCGGGTGCGGCGGTGATGAGGCAGGTCGGGCCGGTCGGGTTGTCGATCGGGTCGCCGCCCAGGCAGACCTGCTCGATCGCGGTGTAGGCGCCGACGGCGAGGGGCGTCCAGGTGACCTCGACGGTGCGCGGATCGGGGACCTCACCGGTGACCACGAACGTCGGCTGCGGGTCGATGCGCACCGCGACACCGAGCGCGAACGGCCCCGACCACGGCCCGCAGAGCAGCTGCTCGTACTGGCGGCACGCGCGCACCTCGACCTCGAGGCTACGGCCGTAGTGGCTGGTGCCCGCGGTCAGCAGGGTCGGCAGGGTCGCCGGCGCCGACTCGGCCGGATCCACCTGGTCACCGATCAGCCGGTACTGCACCGAGTCCGCACCGCCGGCGACGGTCACCGCATCGAGGCGGAGATCCCAGCGGCCCTCGCCGTTCGGCACCGAGTCGACGACATCGATGGCGGTGATGGCCGGCGGGCGCTCGCGCGGGGTGGCGGTCAGCTCGACGCTGGCGGTGCATCCCTGCCCGTTGTAGGCGTACACGACGACGCGGTACGTGGTGTCGGCGGCCAGGCCGCTGATGTCCGTCGAGGTCGACGAGCCGGGCACTGTCGTCACGCCCGGCGGCGGGGTGTGCTCGGGGGTGCCGTCGGCGACACCGGTCACGGTGCAGGCCGGGGACGTTCCCGAGGCCGCGACCCAGACGTAGAAACTCTGCAAGGGCCGGCCGTTGGCGCCGAAGGCTCCCGCCCAGCTCACCGAGACGGTTCCGCCGCCCCCGGCATCCGTGGTCGAGCCGAGCGCGGTCGGCGCGGCCAGCGCGAGTGGGGCGCCCGCCGGCACTCCCGTCGTGGTGGCGGTGTTCCAGGTCGTCAACGGGTCGAAGGCATCGTTGCGCGGGCTCACGCCGACGCTGTACGAGGTGCCGTTGACGAGCGCCCCCGCATCGACGACCGCGACCCAGTAGGTCGTGCCGACGGGGTCGTCAGCGGGAACGCTGATGGTGCGGACGACGGGGCCGACCGTCACCCGGTAGCTGCGGATCGGTGAGGCCGCAGGGTCCTGCGCCGGCTTGGTCCAGCCGATGCGCAGGCCGCGGTCGAGCGGAGTCACGCCGAGGATCGTCGGAGCGGGCGGCACGAGATCGCTCCAGGCGGCCTCCGCGAGGGTCGTGGCCGCGGAGGGCCCCTGGGCGTTGACGGCGACGACGGCGATGCGCACGCGGTTGTCGGGCCCGTTGCCGGTCGTCGGCACGGTGCAGGGCGATCCGGGGCAGGAGGTCGTGGCGGTGACGCCGTCGGCGACGCGGGTCGTGGTCACCTCGAACCGCTCGATCGGGGCGTTGTTCGCCGGGCCGGGCGACCAGGCGACGGTCAGGCTGCGGTTGGCGAAGGCCTGCACCCGCAGGTTCGTGACCGGGTCGGGCACGTCCTGCACCGAGATGCGCACCGCGCCCCACACCAGACGGTCTGGATCGCCGGTGGCATCGGCCACCTGGTACTCGAGGTTGGTATCGAGCGGCTCGGCAGCGGGGTCGACCGTGACGAGCAGCGTTTGGCCATCAGCACTGGGCACGATCGCAACCCCCGCCGGTAGGTCCTCGTTGTCGAGACCGCGCACTGCGACGACCCGCAGCGGCTGGCCCGGGAACGGGTTGGTCGCCTGATCGTTGTCGAGCACGCGCACCGTCGTGGTCTCCCCGCGGGGCGCGATGACGACATCAGGGGCGGGCCGGGCGAGCGGCCGGGTCGACGGGACGACGGTCACCTGGATGCGGCCGGCCGTTCCCTGAGCCGCGTCGTCGCGCACGCCGAGCGTCACCCCGGTCGTCGTGCCCCGCGGCGTGCTCTCGAGGACGCGCACGCGCAGGGACTGCCCGCTGAGCTCGACCTCGAGCCCCGGCGAGGCCGGGTCGACGATCGTGTAGGCCAGCTCATCGACGTCGTCGGGGTACGGGTAGGAGGTGACGCGGACCAGATCGAGCACGCGCTCCTGGCCGGGCTCGAGCTCGAGCGCGGCCCCGATCAGCACGGGCGGCTGGTTCTCGCGCGGCGTGACCTCGATCGGCAGCACGATGGTCGCCACGCGACCCGCCGGATCATCGGGGGTCGCGCCGTCGGTGACTTCGAAGGTCAGGGATGCGGGCCCGAAGTAGAGGTCGGCGGAGGTGAACCGCAGCGTGTCGTCGTCGACGACGAGCGGCTCGCCGTTCGACTGGCTGGCGCTGACCCGCGCCGTGTCGGTGAGCCGCACCGGCGCCCCGCCCACCGCGACGACGTAGTCGTTGATGTCGATGGTCACGGTCTCCTCGCTGACCACCTGGATGCGCGGAGCCCGCCGGTCGAGCTGCGGCAGGGCGTCGTCGGTGCCCGGCACCCAGATGAAGGCGGTCGACCGCACAGCGGGGTCGGCCGGGTGCACCACCTGAAAGGGGATGATCTGTCGCTGCTCGCCCACCTGCACCCGCACCCGGCCGTCGGGCTGGATGCGGGCACCCGACTCGTAGCCGGGCACCAGCTCGAGACCGAGGTCCTCAAGCTCGCCCTCGGAGAAGAAGACCCGCGCGAGCACGTCGACGTCGAGCTCGTCGCGGTCGAGGATGTCGGTGAGGGACAGCACGGTGTCGCGGGCGACGGGCGGGGCGAGCGGAGCATCCGTTCGCACCGTGACGGTGATGAAGGCCTGCGACGCCCCGGCGAGCGCGTTCTCGATCGTGTAGACGAGCCCGTACTGACCGGGCACCGCGGGCGGGATGACGCGCACGTACCGACCGTCGACGATCTCGGCGGTGAGGCCATCGGTGTTGGGCCCGACCGCGGTGACGATCAGGTCGGAGCCGTCGGGGTCGGTGTCGTTGTCGAGCACCGGGACGAGAACGGTGAACCCTGGACGGATGAGTACCTGGTCGTCGTTCGCGACGGGGTTGCGCGCGCCCTCGAGCCGCGGGCTGATGCCGACGCGCACCACGCCGGAGGCCCGCGCTCCGAGCGCGTCGACCACGGTGTAGCGGAACTCGTCGGTACCGGCCGCGTAGCTGCCCGCCTGGTAGTCGATGTAGTCGAGCCCGGTGTCGACGACGATGCCCCGCTGCGGCGCGACCTCCTGGCCGATCACCTGCACCGAGTCTCCGTCCGGGTCCATCCCCTCGACCGGGATGCGGATGCGGACGGTGTCGCCGGCGATGACCCGGGCCGTCACCGTGCGGGTGATCGGCGCCTGGTTGGTGGCCTCGTCGACCTCGCGCACGCTGATGCGCACGCTCGCCTGGGCGCGCTGCTCCCCGAGCGGTCCGAGCACCTCGTAGACGGCCGTGAAGTCGCCGGGCTGGTCCGGCGCCAGGTAGCGCAGGCGGTCACCGGCGACGAAGAGCAGACCCGACTCGCCCGTGAGCCCCTGCACGAGCGCGGGGGCGAGTGTGATCGGCTCGTCATCGGGGTGCTCGTCGTTCGCGAGCACGGGGATGCTCACCGCGTCGCCCACGCGCACCGTGATCGCGTCGTCCACGGCGACGGGCGGCTGCAGCCGCTGCGGGCGCGGGATCTCGATGACCGTGATCTGCCCCGTCGACTCGGCGAGGCCGTTGCTGATGCGGTAGCTGACGGTCTGGGGGCCGTCGAGCGGCCGGGTGAGCGTGATGCGGATGTCGCGCTGCTCGAGCACCTCCGCGCGGATCCCGCTGCCGGCTCCCAGGCCGACGACCCCGGTCACCACGAGCACACCCCCGCCCGGGTCGATATCGACCGTCGCCACCGAGACGGTCGCGCTGCTCAGAGTGCGGACGAACGCAGTCTTCGGCACGGTGATCGGGGCGGACCCGGCGGCGGGTGGCGCTGCGACATCCACACGGATGAGGCCGGTCGCGGTGGTCGCGCCATCGGTCACCACGTACTCCAGGTAGTGGGTCCGGACCTCCTCGCTCACGAACCGGAACACGCCGCGGTCGAACGCGGGAGTGATCGTCACGCCGGGCTTCTCGGGGACGGCGCTGAGGCGGATCGGCCCCGAACCGCCCCGCACGTGGACGAGGGGCTCGACGCGCACCTCCTGGCCGGCGTAGGCGAGCACGACGAAGGGCTCCGCGATGATCGGCGCCTGGCCGGCGGGCCGCACGGTGACAGCCAACTCGCCGATGCCGCTCGCCCGTCCATCGGTGACCGTCAGCGCGACGATGCGGAGCTCGCCGACCCCGCCCGCCTCGGCCACCGTGACGCGACCGTCGGGTCGGAACGTGACGACGTCAGGCGGCGGGATGCTCGCGGCCTGGAGGTAGATCGGGTCGCCGTCGGGGTCGACCCACTCCCCGAGCACCGCGGCCGTGGTCGAGGAACCCACGGCGACGGTCGTGCGGCTCGGGCGGACCTGCACGGGCGGCCCGTTCTCCCCGGCGGCGCGCACGGCGACCCGCACGACGGCGGTGTCGGAGCCGCCGCGGCCGTCGGTGATCGTGTACTCGAACGCGATCTCGCCACGGGCGGCACTCGTCAGGGTCAGCTGAACCTGCTGCGACTGCCCGATCAGGTCGATGCGCCCGATCTCGGGGTCGAGCGGTGTGGTCTCGGCGATGACGAGCACATCGCCGTTCGGATCGGTGTCGTTGAGCAGCACGGGCAGCACGCTCGCGCGACCCGGGCGCGCGCCGAACACGTCGTCGACGGCGACCGGGGGCTGCTGCACCCGCTCGACCTCGGGCGGGGTGTCGAGCTGATCGAGCTGCTCCTCGCGCTGGTCCTCCTCCTCGCTGATGAGGTCGTCCCAGTTGTCGATCAGCCGGCCGTCCTCCTGCACGGCCCAGGCCGCTCCCCCGCGCCGGTCATTGAGCACGACGCGATCGTCGCGCACCGAGAAGGTAAGCTCCGCGGCCGCCGCGACCTGTGCGAGCGGCAGCTCGCGCACCTCCTCGGCGCAGCGGCGCCAGCCGACGCCGTCGGTCCAGGCGGCGAAGGCGCAGGCGCCGACGACCACGGGTGCGGCGGCGGATCCCTGACGACCGGTGACCAGCTCGGTGATTCGACCACCGTCGAGGGCGACGGCGACCAGGCCTCCCCGGTGCGCGACGAGCAGCTCCGGGCTGCTCGCGCTCGGGGCCGCCAAGCGCGGCTCCCCACCCGCGGCGATCACCCCCGAGAGGTCGATCGTGCCGCTCTCGGTGTGCAGCAGCCGGGTATCGGCATCGAGCACGGCCCAGCGGTCGCCGGCCACCGAGATCTGCAGCGCGGCATCCGTCTCGACGGGGATGCTCCACGTCTGCTCGACCGCGAGCGAGAGTGCGGGGTCGAAGCGGTAGACCTCGCCGAGCCCGGGTGACACGGCGACGACCCCGTACCCGTCGAGCGCGGCGATCGCGCTGTCGGGACCGAACTGGAAGGCGGCGACGCCCGCCGGGTCGAAGTCGGCCAGCAGGGAGCGCGGGGTGACCCAGGTCTCGCCCGTTCCGCCGCTGTGCACGACGGCGCTCTGCCCGGCGAGCAGCAGGGTGGGAGCATCCGGCGGCAGCGGCACCGACTCGACCACCTCGGAGAGCGCCGTGTCGACGACCTCGGCCGTGGCATTGGCAGCGTCGACCACGACGACATCGGAACCCTGCTGGACCACCGAGAGCTGCGAGCCCTCGCCGGGGATCACGGCGTCGAGCTGACCGACCTGCAGGTTCGCCCGGCCGACCGCCTGGCGCTCGCCGCTGACGACCCACACCGAACCGTCGTTGAGCTCGAGGCGCTGCGACTCGAAGCCCGGGTAGACGACGGCGACCGTCACGACCACCGCGGCGACCACCGTCGCGCCGAGAGCGGTCGTGACCGTGGAGCGGTGGCGCGCGAGCCAGTGGCGCATCAGTCGCTCACCCCCCGGAGACCTCGGCGCACTTCTCGTCGCTCGCCGGGCCCAGACGGCCCTCGCGCGCGACGCGCACCGTGATGCAGACACGATCGCCCGGTGCGGCGGCGGCGGCGAACTCCGCGGAGCGCTGGAAGGTCTCCCGACCGTCCGCCAGCACGACCTGGTACGAGTCGCCGGCGGCGAGGCCCGGGTCATCCCAGGAAAACACGACCGTCGTGCCGTCGAGCGCCGCCTCGACGTTCGCGACGCGCGGGAGGTCGCGGTCGCCGCCCTGGATGGCGAGGATGGTGGCTGTCGCGCCGAGGCCGATCACGGCGAGCGCGACCACGACGAGGCCGACGGCGAGCAGCCGGGTGCGCGACGCGGTGCGGGCCGCCGTCGAGGAGATCGGCGAGGCCACGCTCTCGACGGGCACGGGCGCCCCGTCGACAGCGCGGCGACGACGGCGGGTGCCCGGCACCCCCGGCGCCCGTGGTGAGACCGCCCGCACGATCGTGCGATCGCCGGGGTCGCCGATGCTCGCGAGCGCCCAGTCGTCCATGGCGACATCGGCCTGCGTGGTCACGAGGCCGAGCTCGGCCTCTACCCGCTGCAGGTCGCGCACGAGCTCGAGCACCGACTGCTGCCGCTTCCCCGGGTCGCGCGACATGGCACGGGCGAGCACGGACATGAGGGATGCCGGCACATCGTCGCGGTCCATGCCGGGCAGCCGGGCGCGGGTGATGCGGCCGATCAGCTCGCTCGAGCCGTTCGCGCCGTCGAGCACCTCGAAGGGAGATCGGCCCGCGAGCAGCGTGTAGATGGTGGCCGCGAGCGACCAGACCTCGCTCGTCACCGTGCCGGCAGTCTCGTCGAGGAGCACCTCCGGCGCCGACCACGGGATCGACATCCCGACCGCCTCCGTGCTCTCGACGGTGCCCAGGCTCGACGCGATGCCGAAGTCGCTGAGCACGGGATGCCCGTACACGGTGGTGAGGATGTTCGAGGGTTTGATGTCACGGTGCAGCACGCCGCTGCGGTGCGCCGTCTCGACCGCACTGCCGATCTGAACGCCGACGCGGAGCACCTCGGCGACGGGGATGCGCTCGACCCGGTAGCGGCCCGCCAACTGGGAGGAGCAGAGCTCCATCACCAGGTACGGCCGGCCATCGGCCGAGATGCTGGCCTGATACACGGTGAGGATGCCCGGGTGCGACGACAACTGCGCCATGAGGTTGGCTTCGACCTGGAACATCTGGCGCACATGCTCGGTGACGACATCCGCGAGCATGACCTTCACTGCGACCTGACGCCGCGGCATGTTCTGCTCGTAGAGGAAGACATCGGCGAACCCGCCGCTGCCGAGCAGCCGCACATGGCTGAACCCGGGCAGCACGGGGGGTTCCGACGGTCGACGCCGCGACATGGTCCCCCTCCCGCACGATGTCCCCCCAGTGTAGGGAGTCGGGCGGATCAGGGTGCGGGGGCGCGCACCACGTCGACGACGATCACGGTGATGTTGTCGCGCCCGCCCTGCGCGAGCGCCGCATCCACGAGCGCATTGGCGGTCTCGCGGGCGCTGAGGCGGGCGGCGAGGTGCAGCCGGAGCCGCTCGGCCGGAACCTCCTTGGTCAGCCCGTCGGAGCAGATCAGCAGCCGCATGCCCTCCTCGATGGGCAGGATGCTGAGGTCGACCTGGGGCTCGATCGAGAATCCGATGGCACGCGTGATGACGTTCGACTCGGGGTGGTTCTCCGCCTGCTCGGCGGTCAGCTGCCCCGCGTCGACCATCTCCTGGACGATCGAGTGGTCGGTCGTGACCTGGGTGAGCTCGTTGCCGGAGAAGCGGTAGACGCGGGAGTCGCCGACGTTGAAGCAGACGAAGCGCGGGGCCCCGTCGACGAGGCTCAGGGCCACGCCGGTGACGGTCGTGCCGATGCCGCGGTCGGCGTCGTCGAGCTGGTGGATGTCCCACGTCGCTTGGTTGAGCGCCTCGACGATCGCCTCCGGCTCGATGAGGTCGCCGTCGACGGCCGCCTGCAGGCGCCGCACGACCGCGTCGCTCGCACGGTCGCCGTGCGAGTGCCCGCCCATGCCGTCGGCGACCGCGAAGAGGGGCACGTCGGCGAGGTAGCTGTCCTCGTTCGCCGCCCGGCGGTAGCCCGTGTGGGTGACGCCGTGCCAGGAGAGCGCGAGGGTCGCCCCGTGGTCAGGCACGGAGACGACATGGCGCACACTGCTGCGGCCGAGGGCGGTCACGATGGCGGCTCCGGGGTCGGGATGGCAGGGAGGAACTCGAGGATCAGACGCTCGCCGAGCTCGATCACCGCGTCGGGGAGAACGGCGGTCGACTCACCCGGTCGCAGGCGGAGCGGAGCGCCGCTCGACCAGTGTACGACGGTGCCGTTGGTCGACCCGAGGTCGGCGACGACGAGCGTCTCGCCCAGCTGCTCGATGCGCGCGTGCCGCGCGGAGACATCGCCGCAGTCCGCGGGGACGACGAGCCGACGAGGTTCGGGATGCTCCCCCGGGCGCGGCGGACCCGGGCGCCGCCCGACCACGACCGGCC
>JAIWOM010000029.1 GCA_020216895.1 Microcella sp. | reverse complement strand
GGGCGGGCGCCGCGGGCTTCGCGGGGGCCTTGGCCGCCGGCTTCTCCGCGGCCTTGGGGGCCGTGATGCCCTCGGCCTCGAGCGCGGCGCGCAGCTTGCGCGCGACCGGCGGCTCGATGGTCGACGACGGACCCTTGACGAATTCGCCGAGCTCCTTGAGCTTCTCGAGGGCGACCTTGCTTTCGATGCCGAGCTCGCTCGCGATCTCGTGCACGCGTGGTTTTGCAGCCACAATTCTCCTGTCTGGGTCCGCTCCCAGGCAGGGGCGGACCATTAGTGCCTAACGGAACTCATTTCGAGCCGCTCATGACTTGTCCATGTGCCGATCAGCCTGTTCTCTGGTGGGTTCTGCCCCGGTGGTGGGCGCAGACCCGATGGACGCCAGAACCCCTGCCGCGTCGAGCGGACCCGGCACGCGCAGCGCGCGGGCCCAGGCCCGCCGCACGGTGGCGGTTTCGACGCAGTCGCGGGTGCCGTGCACCCACGCGCCCCTGCCCGGAAGTCGGGCCGGAGCATCCACCACGACAACCCCATCGCGCGCCACGACCCTCGTGAGCGAGGAGCGCGGAGCCCGCTGGCGGCAGCCGAGGCAGGTTCTGACGGGTTCCATTGTAGCCCCCTCCCGGTTCCGGACGCCGACCCTCGCCCGAAACGCGATGCGTTTCGGGCTTCGGCGCGAAGATCGATATTCAGCCGCCGGGTCATTCCTCCATGACGGAGTCCGGCTGAATATCAATCTTCGCGCCAGTGAGCTTCGCGGCGAGGCGGGCGTTCTGGCCCTCCTTGCCGATGGCGAGCGAGAGCTGGTAATCGGGCACGAGGGCGCGCACGGCCTTGGTCGCGGGGTCGATGACGAAGGCGCTCGAGACCTTCGCGGGCGACAGCGCGTTCGCCACGAAGGCGGCCAGGTCGTCGGAGTGGTCGACGATGTCGATCTTCTCACCGCCCAGCTCGGCGGTGACGGCGCGCACGCGCTGGCCGAGCTCGCCGATGCAGGCGCCCTTCGCGTTCACACCGGGCTCGGTCGAGCGCACCGCGATCTTCGTGCGGTGGCCGGCCTCGCGGGCGAGCGCGGTGATCTCGACGACGCCGCTCGCGATCTCGGGCACCTCGAGCGCGAACAGCTTGCGCACGAGCGAGGGGTGGGTGCGGCTGACGGAGATCTGCGGGCCCTTGAGGCCCTTCGAGACGCTCGTGACGTAGACACGGATGCGGGCGCCGTGCGGGTACTCCTCGCCGGGCACCTGCTCCTCCGGCGGCAGGATCGCCTCGACGGCACCGAGGTCGATGTGCACCATGCGCGGGTTCGGGCCCTGCTGGATCACCCCGGCGACGATGTCGCCCTCGCGGCCCTTGAACTCGCCGAGCACGCGGTCGTCGCCGATGTCGCGCAGCCGCTGGTTGATGACCTGCTTGGCGGCGAACGCGGCGATGCGGCCGAAGTCGTCGGGGCTGTCGGGCACCTCGCCCACGACCGTGCCGTCCTCGGCGAGCTCGGGGATGTACACGGTGACGTGGCCGGTCTTGCGATCGAGCTCGACGCGCGGCTGCGGGTGCGGGTGGTCGGTGCCCCGATGGTCGTCGCGCCCGGTGTGCTTGAGATAGGCGGTGAGGATGGCCTGCTCGATGATCTGGACGAGCTCGTCGAACGGGATCTCCCGCTCGCGCTCCATCATCCTCAGGATGCTCAGGTCGATGTCCACGTCGGTACCTCCGCTATTCGGTTGAGACGCGCCTCCCGTGAGGGATCGCGGTGCGACCCCTCACGATACCCGAGTCGGTCTAGCCCGCGGCGCGGAGCCGGGGCAGCACCTCGTGCAGCGCGACCTCGTCGCGCTCGCCCGTGGCGCGGTTCCACAGCTCGACGCGACCGTCGGCGGCACCCCGGCCGACGACGACGATGAGCGGCACACCGATGAGCTCGGCGTCGCCGAACTTCACGCCGGGCGAGACCTTCGGGCGGTCGTCGTAGAGGGTGTCGAGGCCCGCGGCGTCGAGCTCGGCGACGAGCGTCTCGGCGACTTCGTAGGCGACGTCGTCGCGGCCCGCGGCGACCACGTGCACGTCGAAGGGCGCGACCTCGCGGGGCCAGATGAGGCCCTTCTCGTCGTGCGCGTTCTCGGCGATGACCGCCATGATGCGGGTGACCCCGATGCCGTACGAGCCCATGGTGACGGTGACGAGCTTGCCGTTCTCGTCGAGCACCTGCAGGCCGAGCGCCTCGGCGTACTTGCGGCCGAGCTGGAAGACGTGGCCGATCTCCATGCCGCGCGCGAGCTCGACCGGGCCGCTGCCGTCGGGGGCGGGGTCGCCGGGGCGCACCTCCGCGATGTCGGCGACGCCGTCGGCCGTGAAGTCGCGGCCGGCCACGAGGTGGTAGACGTGCTTCTCGTGCGCGTTGGCGCCCGTGACCCAGGCGGTGCCGTCGGCGACACGCGGGTCGAGCAGGTACCTGATGCCTGTGCTGGAGGTCTCCCCCAGCACCGGGCCGTTCGGGCCCCACGGGCCGATGTAGCCCTTCACGAGGCCGGGGTGCGCGGCGAAGTCCTCCTCGGTCGCGGCCTCGACGGCCGCGGGCGCGAAGGCCACCTCGGCCCGCTTCATGTCGACCTCGCGGTCGCCGGGAACACCGACGACGACGAGCTCGCGGGTGCCGTCGAGGGCAGTGAGCCGCAGCACGACGTTCTTGAGCGTGTCGGCCGCCTCCCAGGGGCGGTCCTCGCGCGGGTAGCGCTCGTTCGACAGGGCGACGAGGGTCGCGATCGTGGGGGTCTCGGGCGAGTCGTGGATGATCGCCGCGGGCACCCCGCTCGCATCGACCGGCGCGGCGGCCGGAGTGCGGTACGCCTCCACGTTGGCGGCGTAGCCGCCCGCCGACCGCACGAAGGTGTCCTCCCCGATCGAGATGGGGTGCAGGAACTCCTCGCTGCGCGAGCCGCCCATGGCACCGGCGTCGGCCTGCACGATCACGTACTCGAGGCCGAGGCGCTGGAAGATGCGCTCGTACGCGTCGCGCTGCGCCTGGTACGAGGCGTCGAGGCCTGCATCGTCGACGTCGAACGAGTAGGCGTCCTTCATCGAGAACTCGCGACCGCGCAGGAGACCGGCCCGGGGCCGCGCCTCATCGCGGTACTTGTCCTGGATCTGGTAGATGCAGAGCGGGAGGTCCTTGTACGACGAGTAGAGGTCCTTCACCATGAGGGTGAAGACCTCCTCGTGGGTCGGCGCGAGCAGGTAGTCGGCGCCCCGGCGGTCTTTCAGGCGGAAGATGCCGTCGCCGTACTCCTCCCAGCGGCCCGTGGCCTCGTAGGGCTCGCGCGGCAGCAGGGCCGGGAAGTGGACCTCCTGTGCCCCGGCGGCCGCCATCTCCTCGCGGATCACGCTCTCGACGCGCCGCCGCACCTTGAGCCCGAGCGGCAGCCAGGCGAAGACGCCCGGCGCCTGGCGTCGGATGTAGCCGGCCCGCACGAGCAGACGGTGGCTGGCCACCTCGGCGTCGGCCGGGTCGTCGCGGAGCGTGCGGACGAAGAGCTGGGAGAGGCGCGTTGTCACCTGGTCAGACTACCGGCGCGACGCAGCATGAACCTTCTTCGCCTCGGCACTGGCGGCCTGAGGCAGAATGGAAACA
Organism: Microcella sp.; assembly: GCA_020216895.1. Lineage (GTDB taxonomy): Bacteria > Actinomycetota > Actinomycetes > Actinomycetales > Microbacteriaceae > Microcella. The sequence goes on along the minus strand of JAIWOM010000029.1, from coordinate 7,015 downwards.
GGCCTGCGAGCGATGGCAAGGGGGGCTTGGATCGCTCGCAGGCCCTTCCCGTCTCGCGGAGAATCGCGTGGCGGGAAACCTGCACGACGGAAGAGCCCCCCTGAGCGGCCCCTGCGAGCCTCGCACCGATCCCCCCGGTGCTGCCAGTCGGCTCCCCCCGCCGATGTTCACACCATAGTGAGCGGACGCGTCTCCAGGTCAGTCCCCCAAAGGGGGGATTGGTGAGTTCCCCAGAAAGCGGAAGCCCCCGCCGCAAACGACGGGGGCCTCAACTCGTGGTACTGGGACCGCTATCGGCGAGCACCAATCGGACGCCGGTTGGTCGCGAACGCCACCGCCCCGCCCGCGAGGAGCAGAAGCGCAGCCGCGCCGAAGCCGAGCGAAAGGATGTCGGTACCCGTCTCGGCCAGTTCGGGCTCCTCCTCTTCCTCCTCAGGAGGAGTGGACGTTCCGGCCGCAATGCCGAGTGCGCCGTTCCAGATGTCACGCACGCCGTTCTCGAGCTCACCGGAGTCGGGGTACCAGTCGTAGGCGTGGTAGACGTACTTGCCCGTACCGATCGCGAACTCGGCGATGCCGATACTGTCGTTGGTGGCGCTCGAGTAGAGCGGGGTGATGACAGCGAGCTGCTCAGGCGAATACGCCGAAACTTCACCGAGGCCACCCGTGTAGTTGCCGTTGGGGAGCTCGGCCGGGAGGCTCGTGTCGCCGCCGACACGCTGCCACGGGCCGTTGCTGTCGTTGTTGCCGAAGGCGCTCGTGAAGTCAACCCCGGTGAGCGCGCTCACGATGGCGCCGTGCGTGTACGAACCGGTACCGACAATGGTTCGCCCGGCGCTGACCCAGGTGCGGATCACTTCGAGTGCCTCGTCACTGATGGCACTCGAGCCCCCCGGAAACCAGTTGTCACCTTCGGGCAGCACGAGCACGCTGGCCCCGTCCAGCACGGTGGTCCAGGTCGCGGCTGACGCGTCACCGCCATCAGTGACCCGCATCGAGCTGGCCCCCGGGAGGAGGGCGGTCGCGATGTCCCAATCCTCTTCCTCCGGGTCAGTGAAACCCGAGGCGGAGAACACCACAACCACTGGGCCCGCAGGGGTGTCACCGGCATATGTGCCGGGCACGAGCGGATTCGGCAGAGCCGCCGCAGCGGGCCGCACGATCGTCGAGCCGTCATCTTGCTGATTGCCGAAGGCAGCCGTCGGGGCGAGGACGATCGCGGCCGTGACGACCGCGAGCACACCGCGTCGAACGCTGAGGGGGGGACGCTTCATTGTTCTCCAGTTTCGAAGGAATGCGGGGATCCGCGCCCCGAGTCTAGAGGGTGAAACGACTTTGCAAAAGCGCGGGCGAGCCCCGCGAAAGAGACACTCGTCTCAGGCGGTGACGACCTCGGGCGACCCGAGCGGAGCATCCGGCATCGACGCCGCAAGGCGGTTCGCCTCCTCGATGAGGGTCGCGACGATCTCCGACTCCGGAACCGTCTTGATGACCTCGCCCTTGACGAAGATCTGCCCCTTGCCGTTGCCCGAGGCGACGCCGAGGTCGGCCTCGCGGGCCTCGCCGGGGCCGTTGACGACGCAGCCCATGACGGCGACGCGCAGCGGCACGGTCATGCCCTCGAGACCCTTCGTGACGTCCTCGGCCAGCGTGTAGACATCGACCTGGGCGCGGCCGCACGAGGGGCACGACACGATCTCGAGCTTGCGCTCGCGCAGGTTCAGGCTCTCGAGGATCTTGAGCCCGACCTTGACCTCCTCGGCCGGCGGGGCCGACAGCGAGACGCGGATGGTGTCGCCGATGCCCTCGGAGAGCAGGATGCCGAAGGCGGTCGCGCTCTTGATGGTGCCCTGGAAGGCGGGGCCAGCCTCGGTCACCCCGAGGTGCAGCGGCCAGTCGCCCCGCTCGGCGAGCTGGCGGTAGGCCTTCACCATGACGATCGGGTCGTTGTGCTTGACCGAGATCTTGAAGTCGTGGAAGTCGTGCTCCTCGAACAGGCTCGCCTCCCAGACGGCGCTCTCGACGAGGGCCTCGGCGGTCGGCTTGCCGTACTTCTGCAGCAGGCGCGGGTCGAGCGAGCCGGCGTTCACGCCGATGCGGATGCTCACCCCGGCCTCCTTCGCCCGCTTGGCGATCTCGGCCACCTGGTCGTCGAACTTGCGGATGTTTCCGGGGTTGACGCGCACCGCGGCGCAGCCCGCATCGATCGCCTGGTAGACGTACTTCGGCTGGAAGTGGATGTCGGCGATGACCGGGATCTGGCTCTTCTTGGCGATGATGTGCAGCACGTCGGCGTCGTCCTGGCTCGGAACCGCCACACGGACGATGTCGCACCCGGTCGCCGTCAGCTCGGCGATCTGCTGGAGGGTCGCGTTGATGTCGGTCGTCGGCGTCGTCGTCATCGACTGGACGCTGACCGGGTGGTCGCTGCCCACCATGACCTTGCCGACCTTGATCTGGCGGGTCTTGCGACGGGGGGCGAGGGTCTCCGGGACCTTGGGCATTCCGAGATTCACTGCAGGCACGGCGGTCAGTCTACGCATCCGCGCTGAGCGGCATTCGACAGAAACCCGCGGGCTAGAAGAGGGTGACCGGGTTGACGATGTCGGCGTAGATGAGCAGGGCGCTCATCAGGCCGAGCACGAGCACGACCACGAGGGTCACCGGCACGAGCCGGGCGGTGTCGATCGGGCCCGGGTCGGGCTTGCCGCGCACCTTCGCGAACCAGCGCCGCAGCGACTCCCAGAGCGCCGCCGCCACGTGGCCGCCGTCGAGCGGCAGGAGCGGGATCAGGTTGAACACGAAGAGGGCGACGTTGAGCGAGGCGAGCAGCCCGGTGAGGAACCCGATGCGCTCGACCACCGGGATCGTGTCGATGCTCGCGATCTCGCCGGCGATCCGCCCCACGCCCACGACGCTGATCGGGCCGTTCGGGTCGCGCTCCTCGGGCCCGAACGCCGCCTGCGCCACATCGATCATGCGTTGCGGGAGGTTGATGATGATGCCGACCACGGCCGAGATGTTGTCGCCGACGGCGGGCAGCACCGCGGTCACCGGCTGCTGCACGGTCTCGTACGCGGGCGCGATGCCGACGAAGCCGACCTGCTCGGTGAGCGCCTCGCCGTCCGGGCCCTCCACGACGCGGCCGCGATCGTCGAGCACGTAGCGCTCCGTGAGCAGAGGGGTCAGGGCGGTCTCGACGGTGCGTCCGTCGCGCTCGACCGTGAAGCCGAGGCTGTCACCGGCCGACGCGCGGATGGTCGTGAGCACGTCATCCCAGGTCTCGATCGGGGTGCCGCCGATCGCCACGATGCGGTCACCGGGCTGCAGGCCCGCCTCGGCGCCCGGGGCGGCCGGATCGCCGGGAGCGCACTCCTGCCGCTCGCTCGTGGCGGGAAGCACGCACTCGTTCACGCTGCCGAGGGTCGTCGAGGGCTGCGCCACCCCGAAGCCCATCAGCACGACGGCGTACAGCACCACCGCGATGACGAGGTTCATGAACGGCCCGCCGAGCATGATGATGATGCGCTTCCAGACCGGCAGCCGGTAGAACGTGCGGTGGTCCTCCCCCTCGGCGATCGTGTCAGCCGAGGCGCTGCGGGCATCCTGCACGAGAGTGTCGAAGAAGCCCGTCGACGCGGTGCGCGCCCGCTGCCCGGCGACCGGCGGGTACATGCCCGCCATCGAGATGTAGCCGCCCAGCGGGATCCACTTGAAGCCGTACTCGGTCTCGCCGCGCCGCCACGACACGATCGTGCGACCGAAGCCGATCATGAACTGGCCGACGCGCACGCCGAACAGCTTGGCGGGCACGAAGTGCCCCAGCTCGTGCAGGGCGATCGAGACCACGAGGCCGATCACGACGACGAGGATGCCGACGATGTACAGCAGCACGGACTCCACGACGGGCACTCTAGCGCCGCGGGCTAGGAGGCAGCGATGAGCGCGCGGCGCCTCCTACGACGCGATGAGCGCGCGGCGCCTAGTGCGACGCGATGAGCGCGTCGGCCTCCCGGCGCGCCCAGGCCTCCGCCTCGAGCACGCCCTCGAGCGTCATCGGGTGCGGATCATGCCGATCGACGACGGCACGCACGGTGTCGACGATGTCGAGGTAGCCGATCGCGCCGTCATGGAAGGCGTGCACTGCCTGCTCGTTCGCCGCGTTGAACACGGCCGGGAAGGTCGCGCCGGCCTCCCCCACCCGCTTGGCGAGGGCGACCGCGGGGAACGCCTCGTCATCGAGCGGGGCGAAGGTCCAGGTGGATGCGGTGCCCCAGTCGAGCGGAGCCCCCACGCCCGCGACCCGGTGCGGCCAGTCGAGCCCGAGCGAGATCGGCAGGCGCATGTCGGGCGGCGAGCACTGCGCGATCGTCGACCCGTCGACGAACTCGACCATCGAGTGCACGATCGACTGCGGGTGCACGGTGACGTCGATGCGGTCGTAGGGCACCCCGAACAGCAGGTGCGCCTCGATCACCTCGAGGCCCTTGTTGACGAGGGTCGACGAGTTGGTCGTGATCACCCGCCCCATGTCCCAGGTCGGATGCGCGAGCGCCTCGGCGGGCGTCACTCCGGCCAGCTCGGCGCGGGTGCGGCCCCGGAACGGGCCCCCGCTCGCGGTCAGCACCAGACGGCGCACCTCGGCGGCGGTGCCGGCGAGCAGCGCCTGCGCGATCGCCGAGTGCTCGCTGTCGACCGGCACGATCTGCCCGGGCGCGGCGAGGCCGGTCACGAGGGAGCCGCCGACGATGAGGCTCTCCTTGTTGGCGAGGGCGAGCGTGCGCCCCGCCTCCAGAGCGGCGAGCGTCGGTGCAAGCCCCACCGAGCCGGTGATGCCGTTGAGCACCACGTCGCACGCCACGTCCCGGACCAGCTGCGCCGCCTCCTCCGCGCCGAGCGCCACGTGCGCGACACCGTGCGCGAGCGCCTGCTCCTCGACGAGCTCCCGATTGCGGCCGGCCGCGAGGCCGACGACGCGGAACCGCTCCGGGTTCGCCGCGATCACCTCGAGGGCCTGGACGCCGATGGAGCCGGTGGAACCCAGGATGATGACGTCGCGCATGGTGTTCATCATGCCCGACCGCGGTCGGGCATCCGCTCGAAGGCGCCTACGAGACGATGTCGATGATGGTGACGAGGAACAGGAGGTCCTGCCCGCCCAGCGGGTGCGCCTCGGGGTCGGCCCCGTAGGCGAGCTCGGCGGGGATCGACACCAGGAGGGTCGTGCCGACCTGCTGACCGATGAGGCCGGCGGCGAAGCCCTGGATGACGCCCGTCACCGGGAACGTCGCGGGCTCGCCCCCGAAGCTCTGGTCGAAGATCTCGCCGGTCTGCCAGCTGGTGCCCTGGTAGTCGACCAGCACCGTCGAGTCGGCGCCGACGGTGTCGCCGTCGCCCTGCTCGAGCACGGCGAGAGACAGCGCCTCCGGGGCGCCCTCGGCGGGCAGCGTCACGACGGGGGGAGTCTGGCCGAGGTCCACCTCGGGCACACCGCTCGTCCACTCCTCGGGGGTCACGGGCTCGGGCTGCGCCTGGATCTCGATCACGTCGATGACGAAGACGAGCGACTCGCTGCCGGAGAGGTTGAGGGCCGGAACCCCCTCCTCGCCGAAGCCGTCGGAGGGCGGAACCACGATGGTCAGGCGGCTGCCGGGCGTCGAGCAGGCGAGCGCCAGCGAGATGCCCGCGAACTGCTCCGCCTCGGTGTCGACCGTGAAGGTGGCGGGCGTCGCGCCGCCGAAGCCCGTGGTCTCGATCTCGTCGCCGGTCTCGCCGTTGTAGAGCGAGTACTCGAAGACGATGGTGTCGCCGTTGGCGGCGGCATCGCCCTCGCCCTCCTCGAGCACGGTGCGCTGCGTCGACTCGGCCGTGAGCGGCGCCGCGAACTCGATGACGGGCGTGCTGCCGAAGGCGCCGTCGACGGCGACCGCGTTCGACGCCTCGCCGGGAGCGAGGCAGCCCTCGTTCACCGCGGGCGCGGACGGCACGCAGGCCACGAGCGACACGAGCAGGGCGGCACTGAGGCCGGTGGAGAACAGAACGGGGCGACGACGCACGGGAGGATCCTCACGGTGGACTGAGCACGAAAGCTCCATCCTCCCACGCTCACCCTCGGTGCGGGCTCCGAGAGCGCTCGTGGTCGGCGATGACGGTGGTCGGCTCGTGGCCGACGGGGAAGCTCACCGAGTTGGCGATGAAGCACAGCTCGCTCGCCCGGTGGTGGAGCGCCGCGGCCCGGCTCGCATCCTCGTCGGTGTGGTGCGCCGCCAGCGTAACGACCGGCCGCAGCGTCGCCTCGATCAGGCGACCACCGTCGCCCTCCTGCTGCAGCGTGCCCGTCGCGCTGTCGCGGTAGTCGACCACGACGATGCCGTTCACGGCGGCGACGTGCAGGTAGCTGAGCATGTGGCACTGCGCGAGGGCCGCGATCACGAGCTCCTCGGGGTTCCAGCGGTCGCGGTCGCCCCGGAAGACGCGATCGCTGGAGCCCGCGATCTCGTGCAGCTTGCCCTCGGCGGTGATGCGGTGGTCGCGGCCGTACGAGCGGTATGTCGCGGTGCCCTCGCCGCGGTTGCCGGTCCACTGCACCTCGACGGCATAGCCGTGCTGATCGTGCGGCATGCGGGCTCCTCCCCCTCCGGCCCGCGGGAGGGCCGGGAGTACACTCATCCCACCATGCCCAGCGCCCCGCCCGCATCCGCGCCGCGGCGCGAGCCCCGCCCCCTCGACGCCGACGGCTGCGTCGAGCTGGCCCGTATCGAGCGCTCGGGACTCATCGAGTCGCGGCATCTCGGAGCGGCGGCGGTCGTCGACCGTGACGGCACGGTGCTGCGCGCCGTGGGCGACGTCGAGGCGACGACGTTTCCGCGCTCGGCGCTCAAGCCGCTGCAGGCCATCGCGATGCTCGAGCTCGGTGCGCGCTTCACGGATGCGGAGCTCGTGCTCGCCGCGGCCAGCCACTGCGGCAGCCCCGAGCACCTGGCGGTCGTCGAGGGCATGCTGCGCGCCGACGGCT
>JAIWOM010000028.1 GCA_020216895.1 Microcella sp. | reverse complement strand
CGAGCACCGGGCGGAGGGCATCCGGATGCTGCTCGCGCAGCCGCACGAGCAGCCGCAGCGCCCGGTCGGGGTCGGCGGCGGCCCCGAAGGCCTCGAGGTGCTCGTCGAGGTCGCCGAGGGTCGCGCGGGCGGCGCTCAGCTCGGCGAAGCCGAGGCGGGCGAGCTCGGAGAGCGTGGAGGGCGGGCGGGACATGACGAGAGCCCGGACGGGCTAGAGGATCTCGAGGTTGCTCTCGAGCTCGAACGGTGTCACCTGTGCGCGGTACGCCGCCCAGTCGCGGCGCTTGTTCAGCAGCACGTAGTTGAACACCTGCTCGCCGAGGGTCTCGGCGACGAGCTCGCTCTCCTCCATGAGGCCGAGGGCGCGGTCGAGGCTCGACGGCAGCGGCTTGTAGCCGAGGGCGCGGCGCTCGGACTCGCTGAGCTCCCAGACCGTGTTCTCGGCCTCGGGCGGCAGCTCGTAGCCCTCCTCGATGCCCTTCAGCCCCGCGGCGAGCAGCAGCGAGAACGCCAAATACGGGTTCGCCGCCGAGTCCATGCCGCGGTATTCGACACGGGCGCTCTGGCCCTTGCCGGGCTTGTAGAGCGGCACACGCACGAGGGCCGAGCGGTTGTTGTGGCCCCAGGTCACGTAGCTGGGGGCCTCGTCACCCGTCCACAGCCGCTTGTACGAGTTGACGAACTGGTTGGTGACCGCGGTGATCTCGGGCGCGTGGGTCAGCAGGCCGGCGACGAACTGCCGACCGATCGTCGACAGCTGGTACTGCCCGGCCGGGTCGAAGAACGCGTTCGTGTCGCCTTCGAAGAGCGACAGGTGCGTGTGCATGCCCGACCCGGGATGCGCCGCCAGCGGCTTGGGCATGAACGTGGCGTACACGCCCTGCTCGATGGCGACCTCCTTCACCACGGTGCGGAAGGTCATGATGTTGTCGGCCGTCGTCAGGGCGTCGGCGTAGCGCAGGTCGATCTCGTTCTGACCCGGGCCGGCCTCGTGGTGGCTGAACTCGACCGAGATGCCGAGGTCTTCGAGCATGCGCACCGCGCGGCGACGGAAGTCGTGGGCGGTGCCGCCGGGCACGTTGTCGAAGTAGCCCGCCGCATCGACCGGCTGCGGGCCCTCGGGGCCGTACTTGCTGCTCTTCAGCAGGTAGAACTCGATCTCGGGGTGCGTGTAGAACGTGAAGCCGCGATCGGCGGCCTTCGCGAGCGTGCGCTTCAGCACGTGCCGCGGATCGGCGGCCGCGGGCTGGCCGTCGGGGGTCGTGATGTCGCAGAACATGCGCGCGGTCGGGTCGACCTCACCGCGCCAGGGAAGGATCTGGAAGGTGGTCGGGTCGGGGTGGGCGAGCACGTCGGCCTCGTAGGCGCGCGAGAATCCCTCGATCGCCGAGCCGTCGAAACCGAGGCCCTCGGCGAACGCGCCCTCGACCTCGGCCGGGGCGACCGCGACCATCTTGAGGGTGCCGACGACGTCGGTGAACCACAGCCGCACGAACTTGACGCCGCGCTCCTCGATCGTGCGGAGGACGAAGTCGCGCTGCTTGTCCATGCCACCCAGTCCGGTGCTCACATCTCTCCCTCGATCACGGCCGAAAACCCGCCATTAGGCTAACGGGTATGCCCCGCCTGCGCTTGGCTCTCGCCCAGTCGAACCCGGTCGTCGGCGACCTCGCCGGCAATGCCGAGCAGATCGTCGCGGCCGCCCGCGCAGCGGCCGCGCAGGGCGCCGATCTGCTCGCCCTCGGCGAGATGGCGCTCACCGGCTACCCCATCGAGGACCTCGCCTCGCGGCCGTCGTTCCTCGTCGACGCCGGGGCGGCCGTCACCGCCCTCGCCGCTCGCCTCGAGACCGAGGGGCTCGGGCACCTGCCGGTCGTCGTCGGGCATCCCGACGGCCCGCACGAGCCCCGGCTGCTCGGCACCTCGAACGCGCCCACCGCGATCGCCCAGAACTGCGCGAGCGTCCTCCAGGGCGGCCGTATCGTCGCACGCTACGCCAAGCACCACCTGCCCAACTACGGGGTCTTCGACGAGTACCGCATCTTCATCCCGGGCGACGAGCTGCTCGTGCTGCGGCTGGGCGGCGCCGACGTCGCCCTCATCATCTGCGAGGATCTCTGGCGCGACGGCGGCCCGGTCGGCCGCGTGCTGGAATCCGACGCCGGCGTGCTGCTCGTCATCAACGCCTCCCCCTTCGAGCGCGACAAGGACGAGGTGCGCCTGCCCCTCGTCACCCGCCGGGCGGTCGAGACCGACACCGTCGTCGCCTACGTCAACATCGTCGGCGGGCAGGACGACCTCGTGTTCGACGGCGACAGCGTCGTCGTCGACGGGCAGGGCACGATCCTGGCCCGGGCCCCCCAGTTCGTCGAGCACCTCCTCGTGGTCGACGTGGAGGCGGCCGCCGCCACCGACACCGAGCTGCCCCCGAACGTGCGGCGCGTCGAGCTCGCGGGCGGAGCGGCGGGCGGCGAGCGTCCCGTGCCGGTCGATATCGCGGCATTGCCGGATGATCGCGAGCAGCTCTGGAACGCCCTCGTCACCGGCACGCGGGACTACGTGCGCAAGAACGGGTTCCGCAGCGTGATCCTCGGGCTGTCGGGCGGCATCGACTCGGCTGTCTGCGCGGCGATCGCCGCCGATGCGATCGGGGCCGAAAACGTCTACGGCGTGTCGATGCCCTCGCGCTGGAGCTCGGATCACTCGCGCAGCGACGCCGACGATCTGGCGGAGCGCATCGGACTGCACTACTCGGTCGAGCCGATCGCCGACCTGGTTGCGCCCGTCGAGACCCAGCTCGCGCTCGACGGCGTGGCCGCCGAGAACCTGCAGGCGCGCATCCGCGCGATCATCCTCATGGGGCTGTCGAACATGCACGGGCACCTCGTGCTCACCACCGGCAACAAGACCGAGCTCGCCGTCGGCTACTCCACGATCTACGGCGACTCGGTCGGCGGGTTCGCGCCGATCAAGGACGTGCCGAAGATGCTCGTCTGGGAGCTCGCGCGGTGGCGCAACGAGGCCGCCGTGGCACGCGGTGGGACCCCGCCGATCCCGGAGAGCTCGATCACCAAGCCGCCGAGCGCCGAGCTACGGCCGGGCCAGGTCGACCAGGACACACTGCCGCCCTACGAGGTGCTCGACGCGATCCTCGACGCCTACGTCGGGCGCGAGCTCGGCCGCGACGACGTCGTCGCCCTCGGCTTCGATGCCGCGACGGTCGACTTCGTCACGCGGCTCGTCGACCGCGCCGAGTGGAAGCGCCGGCAGGGCGCGATCGGGCCCAAGATCTCGGGCATGGCCTTCGGCCGCGATCGCCGGATGCCCATCACCTACCGCCCGACGCGCTAGCTCCCGGGCTAGGGTGGGGCGCATGGCTGAGGCACCGAAGCGCGTCCGCACCCGTCACTTCGCGCGAGCGAAGGAGCAGGGCATCAAGATCACCGGGCTCACGTCGTACGACGTGCTGACCGCGCAGATCTTCGACGAGGCCGGCATCGACTTCCTGCTCGTCGGCGACTCGGCGGGCAATACGGTGCTCGGCTACGACACGACGCTGCCCGTCACGATCGACGACCTGATCCCCCTAACGCGCGGCGTCGTGAGCGGCGTGAAGCGCGCACTCGTCGTCGCCGACATGCCCTTCGGCTCGTACGAGACCGGGCCCGAGGAGGCCCTGCATACGGCGTTCCGGTTCATGAAGGAGACGGGAGCGCACGCCGTGAAGCTCGAGGGCGGCGTGCGGTCGGCCAAGCAGATCCGGCGCATCGTGTCGGCGGGCATCCCGGTCATGGCGCATATCGGGTTCACCCCGCAGAGCGAGCACGGGCTCGGCGGCCACGTGATCCAGGGCCGCGGCGCGGCGGCCGAGCAGCTGCTCGCCGACGCCCACGCCGTCGAGGAGGCCGGCGCGTTCGCCGTCGTGCTCGAGATGATCCCCGCCGAGGTCGCGAAGCGCATCACGGCCGAGCTCAGCATCCCGACCATCAGCGTCGGCGGCGGCCCGCACTGCGACGGGCAGCTCGTCGTCTGGACCGACTGGGCCGGGCTGACCGGCGGGCGCATCCCGAAGTTCGTCAAGCAGTATGCGAACCTCCGCAAGGTGCTGACGGATGCGGCGCTCGCGTTCAAGGCCGACGTCGAGTCGGGCGCCTACCCCGACGAGGCGCACAGCTACAGCGACGAGAGCGCCGAGCAGGCCCTCCGCGACCGCACCGACTAGCGTTCCTCACTCGCCCCACCCTGCCCCGTTGGGGCAGATCTGGGGCAAACGGGCGCTAAGCGAGTCAGGATGCGCCCCTTTAGCCCAGATCTGGGCCGTGAGGGTGGCCTAGTCCTCCTCCTCGGCCGCCCAGGCGCGGGCGCGCTCGCGCGCGATCTCGGGCGCGCGGCGGGCATCCGCCTCCGTGGCGTAGGGGCCGTCGCGGTCGCTGCCGAGCGACTGCGGACCGTGCTCGACCTCGCCGGTGCGGTGGTTGTACCACCAGTGCAGCTCGTCGGTTTCGCCCATGGGCCGCTCCTCCCCGATCCGAGCCACTACCGCGGCTCGGTAGACTCCACCCTATGCCTCGCGACGCCTCCGGTCACCTCGTCGCCGGGCGGCTCTCCCCCGCGCGCAGCGTGCCCGTGAACATCCCGCGCCCGCCGTATGTCGGCAAGGCCGCGCCCGCCCCGCACGTCGGGGGCGACGTCTACGACGCGGAGACGATCGAGCTCATCCGCGAGTCGGGGCGCATCGCCGCGCAGGCCGTCGAGGCCGTCGGCGCCGCGATCGCGCCGGGCGTGACGACCGACGAGCTCGACCGCATCGCGCACGAGTTCCTGCTCGACCACGGCGCCTACCCCTCGACGCTCGGCTACCGCGGGTTCCCGAAGTCGTGCTGCACGAGCCTCAACGAGGTGATCTGCCACGGCATCCCCGACGACACCGTCATCGCCGACGGCGACATCGTCAACATCGACATCACCGCGTTCAAGAACGGGGTACACGGTGATCTCAACAAGACCTTCATCGCGGGCACGCCGAGCGAGGATGCGCGTCTGCTCGTCGAGCGCACCCAGGAGGCCCTCAACCGCGGCATCAAGGCCGTCGCGCCCGGCCGTCAGATCAACGTGATCGGCCGCGCGATCGAGGCCTATGCCAACCGGTTCGGCTACGGCGTGGTGCGCGACTTCACCGGCCATGGTGTGGGGCGCTCGTTCCACTCCGGGCTCATCGTGCCGCACTACGACGCCGCGCCCGACTACTCCACCGTCATGGAGGTCGGCATGGTCTTCACGATCGAGCCGATGCTCACGCTCGGCACGATCGACTGGGACCTCTGGGCCGACGACTGGACGGTCACGACGAAGGACAAGTCGCTCAGCGCCCAGTTCGAGCACACCCTCGTCGTCACCGAGCGCGGCGTGGACATCCTGACGCTGCCCTGACATCGCCCCGGTGCCACCGCGCGCCGCGACGACCCCACCCCGGAAGGATCCCCATGGCTCTCGCCCTCGGCATCGACATCGGCGGCACCGGCATCAAGGGGGCGCTCGTCGACCTGGATGCGGGCGAGCTCGCCAGCGAGCGCGTCAAGCTGCCCACCCCCGACGGCGGTGAGCCCGAGGCGATCATCGCGACCGTGCAGCAGCTCGCCGACGAGCTCGCCAGGGTGAGCGGCACGCCGCTCGACGCGGTCGGTCCGATCGGCGTCTGCTTCCCCGCCGTCGTGCTGCGCGGCCGCACCATGTCGGCGGCGAACGTCAGCGAGCGCTGGATCGGCCTGGACGCCGACACCCTATTCGGCGAGGCGCTCGGCCGCGACATCCACTTCGTCAACGATGCCGACGCCGCCGGCTACGCCGAGGCCGTGTTCGGCGCGGCGCGGGGCCACCGCGGCCTCGTGCTCATGACGACGCTCGGCACCGGCATCGGCAGCGCGCTCATCTACGACGGCGTGCTCGTGCCGAACAGCGAGCTCGGGCACCTCGAGCTCGACGGCCGCGACGCCGAGACGTGGGCGGCGAACTCCGCTCGTGAGCGGGAGGATCTGTCGTTCCCCGACTGGGCCGCGCGGCTCACCCGCTACTACGGCTACCTCGAGCGGCTCTTCTCGCCCGACCTCTTCGTGATCGGCGGCGGCGTCTCGAAGCAGCACGAGGAGTTCGTGCCGCTCATCGACGTGCGCACGCCGATCGTGCCGGCCGCCCTGCGCAACAACGCCGGCATCATCGGCGCCGCGGCGCTGGCCGCCCAGCACCAGCGCTAGGCGCGAAGCGCGGCGCGGTGCCGGTTCGGCGCGCCTAGGCGGAGCGCCGGAACCTATTCACCATCGGGCAGTCGAAGGGGTCGCGAGCCGAGAGCCCCACCCGGTTCAGGTACTGCACGACGATGCCGTATGAGCGCAGGATGCCGGTCTCGGTGTACGGGATGCCCGTCGACTGCGCGTACTCGCGCACGATGTCGCGCGCACGACCGAGCGCGGGGCGCGGCATGTTGGGGAAGAGGTGGTGCTCGACCTGGTGGTTGAGCCCGCCGAACAGCACCGTCGACCACCACCCGCCCGTGAGGTTGCGCGAGGTGACGATCTGGCGCTGCAGGAAGTCGAGCTGGCTGTCGGCCTCGAGGATCGGCATGCCCTTGTGGTTGGGCGCGAACGACGCGCCCATGTAGACGCCGAACACGGCGAGCTGCACGCCGAGGAAGGCGAAGGCCATGCCGAGCGGGAGGAACCAGAACAGCACGGCGACGTACAGGCCCAGTCGGAGCGCGATGAGGCCCAGCTCGAGCATCCGGTGTTCAACACGGCCGCGCTCGAAGAGCGAGGCGATGGAGCGGGCGTGCAGGTTGATGCCCTCGAGGGTGAGGAGCGGGAAGAACAGCCAGCCCTGGTTGCGGGTGATGAGCGCGAAGGCCCCGCGCGACTTCGCAGCGTCCTCCGGCAGGAAGGCGATGGTGTCCTGCTCGATATCGGGGTCGGCACCCTTCTGGTTCGGCTTCGCGTGGTGGCGCGTGTGCTTGTGCATCCACCAGTGGTAGCTGATGCCGACGACAGCGGTGGCGAGGATGCGCCCGACCCAGTCGTTGACCCGGCCCGAGGCGAAGATCTGGCGGTGCGAGGCCTCGTGGGTGACGAAGGCGATCTGCGTGAGCACGATGCCGAGCGCGCCCGCCATGAGCAGCTGGAACCAGCTGTCGCCGAGCAGCACCATGCCCGTGATGATGCCGCCCAGCGCGAGCGCGAGGCCGCCGAACACGGCGGAGTAGAAGCCCTCACGACGCCGCAGCAGCCCGGCGTCGCGCACGGTCCGCATGAGAGCGCCGTACGAGGCGGTGAGCGGCGCCGCCGACGGATCGCGCGGGATGGTCGTGCGCAGCGCACCGATCGAGCCGGACGGGGAGACAGAAGGAAGAGAGGACACAGCAGCCTTCGGGGTCGATATGCGACTTCCCAGCCGGCGCGGGATGCGAACGGATGCTCGCCAGATGCTCCCGACTCTACGCACCCGCATATGCCCGGCCCGGAATGACAGGCCGATACATAGCTCAGGCTTGCCTTGCTTGAGGGTTGGGGTGGAGACGAGTTGACTGAAGCCATGACCGACGGCTCGACGACCTCCTCCGACCACACCCCCCACGACGCCGAGCCGCACGACCGCGGCGCGTTCAGCGACGGGCTCAACAAGCTGCGCGCCGGCGTGCTTGGCGCCAACGACGGCATCGTCTCGGTCGCCGCGGTGGTCGTCGGCGTCGCTGGCGCCACGAGCGAGCTCGCGCCGATCATCACCGCGGGTGCCGCGGCCGTCGTCGGTGGCGCGATCTCGATGGCGCTCGGCGAGTACGTCTCGGTCGCGAGCGCGCGCGACAGCCAGACGGCCCTCATCGCGAAGGAGAAGCGCGAGCTCGCCGAGATGCCCGAGCAGGAGCTCGCCGAGCTCGCGAGCATCTACCAGGCGAAGGGCCTCAGCCCCGAGACCGCCCAGAAGGTCGCGGAGGAGCTCACCGCCCACGACGCCCTCGGCGCCCACCTGGAGGCCGAGTTGCACATCGATGAGAACGAGGTGCTCAAGCCGTGGCAGGCGGCCTGGGCCTCCTTCCTCGCCTTCCTGCTCGGGGCGGTGCTGCCGATGCTCGCCATCACCCTGCCGCCCGCGGAGCTGCGGATCCCGATCGCCTTCGTCGCCACGCTCGTGGCCCTCGGCGTCACCGGCGCGCTCGGCGCGAAGCTCGGCGGCAGCCCCGTGCTCAAGCCGACCCTGCGGGTGCTCATCGGCGGTGCCCTCGCCCTCGCCGTCACGTTCGGCATCGGCGCCCTGCTCGGGACCACGATCGCCTAGCCGATAGCCTGGCGTGTGCCTTCCGACCACCCCGCGATCGATCCGGACGACCTCGCCGCCACGCTGCGGGTGCTGAGCACGCTGCACGAGCTCGACCACGAGCATCCCGACTTCATCGCGGTGCGGCACGCGACCGCCCACATGTTCCGCGCCGTCAAGGTGCATCGCCGCATGACGAAGCGCGCCGAGGTGCGCGCCGCCGACACGGCCGTCATCGAGGCGACCGCGACCGGATCGCCCGACCGCATCGACGACGAGACGCGCGGTATCGACATCAGCTCGTCGACCGAGGCGCCCTTCGCGGGCGAGCTGAAGCGCCCGCAGTCGTGCTACATCTGCAAGGAGCCGTACACGCTCGTCGACGCCTTCTACCACCAGCTGTGCCCCGACTGCGCGCGCCTCAACCACGCGAAACGGGATGCTCGCACCGACCTGACCGGACGCCGGGCCCTGCTCACCGGCGGCCGCGCCAAGATCGGCATGTACATCGCCCTACGGCTGCTGCGCGACGGCGCGCACACCACGATCACCACGCGGTTCCCGCGCGATGCCGTGCGGCGGTTCTCGGCCCTGCCCGACTCCGCCGACTGGATCGACCGCCTGCGCATCGTCGGCATCGACCTGCGCGACCCCGCCCAGGTCATCGGGCTCGCCGAGTCGGTGGCCGCCGCCGGGCCGCTCGACATCATCATCAACAACGCGGCGCAGACCGTGCGCCGCTCCCCCGGGGCCTACCAACCGCTCATTGAGGCCGAGCTGGCTCCGCTGCCCGACGGCCCTCTGCCCGAGCTCGTGACGTTCGGGCACACGATGGATCCGCATCCGCTCGCCCTGGCCGAGTCGGTCTCGGCGCACCCGATCCTCGCGGCCGCGGCGGCCAAGGCCGAGCAGCTGACGCAGGCGGCGATGACGGCCGGCAGCGCATCCCTCGAGCGGCACAGGGCGGGCACCGCGATCGATGCCGGCGGCCTCGTGCCCGACCTGCACGACGTCAACAGCTGGACGCAGGCCGTCGGCTCGATCGAGCCGCTCGAGATGCTCGAAGTGCAGCTGGCCAACTCGGTGGCGCCGTTCATCCTCGTCGACCGGCTGCGCCCCTCGATGGCGGCCTCGCCCTTCCCGCGGCGGTACGTCGTCAACGTGAGCGCCATGGAGGGCGTGTTCGGCCGCGGCTACAAAGGCCCCGGCCACCCGCACACCAACATGGCGAAGGCCGCGATGAACATGCTCACGCGCACCAGCGCCCGCGAGATGTTCGAGACCGACGGCATCCTCATGACCAGCGTCGACACCGGCTGGATCACCGACGAGCGGCCGCACCCGACGAAGCTGCGGCTGGCCGAGGAGGGCTTCCACGCCCCGCTCGACCTCGTCGACGGTGCGGCGCGGGTCTACGACCCGATCGTGCGCGGCGAAGCGGGAGAGGACCTGTTCGGCGTCTTCCTGAAGGACTACCGGCCGTCGCAGTGGTGAGCGCGCATCCCGAGAACGATGATCGGGCGAGGCAAGTGGGTCGGCCGATACGCCGGGTTCTGTTCCCGGGATCACTCCCGTTCGACGGCCATCTCTCTCGGCGAGCCGTTACCGACACGCTCTAGCGGTCTACCCGGCACCTCGGCGAGCAGCGTCAACGGTGCCTGTCTGACCTTGCTCCGGGCGAGGTTTACCCAGCGAGCCCGATCACTCGGGCCCCTGGTGGTCTCTTACACCACCGTTTCACCCTTACCGCCGGCCGAAGCCGGAGGCGGTCTGCTCTCTGTTGCACTTTCTCGCGCATTGCTGCGGGTGGGTGTTACCCACCGCCCTGCTCTACGGAGCCCGGACGTTCCTCGGCGAGGCCGTTCCCCCGGAGGGGCGTGCACTCGACGCGACCGTCTGGCCGGCCCACTTGCGCCTCCAGGCTAGCGCGTCGACGGATGCTCGCGCCGGGCATCCCCCGGTGCAGGCTGCCTCAGCGCGAGAAGGAGGCCCGCGCGTCCATCGCCTGGTTGGCGCACGCATCGGCGCGGGAGTTCTGCAGGCGCGGCACCCACTCGAACCGCACGGGCGTGCCGCTGAGCACCTGGCGCGCCTCGGCGGCGAGCTCAGCCATCGCGGGGTGCTTGATCTTCCAGCGGCCCATCATCTGCTCGACGACGAGCTTGGAGTCCATGCGGATCGTGAGCTCCGCATCCGGATCGAGCTCGAGAGCGCGGCGCACACCGGCGAGCATCCCCGAGTACTCGGCGACATTGTTCGTGGCGACGCCCACCCAGACACCGACCTCGGCGAGCACCTCACCGGTGCTCGGATCGATGACGACGGCGCCGCCCGCGGCGGGGCCGGGGTTGCCGCGCGAACCGCCGTCGGCCTCGATCAGCAGCTCGCGGGTCACAGGCCGCTCTCGTCGGTGCGGACCAGGATCGCGCTCGAATCGGGGCACAGGATCACCGCGTCGGGGGCGGCCGCGCGCACCGCGGCGAGGTCGCTGCCCGTGAGCTCGACGCCGCTCGC
>JAIWOM010000027.1 GCA_020216895.1 Microcella sp. | reverse complement strand
TCGTGCGAGCCGTAGCCGTGCAGCAGCACGAGCAGGGGCCGCCCGGCGCGTTCGTGGGCGGGGGCCGACCAGATGATGGCGGACTCGTCGATCAGTTGCACGGAGCTCACCCGACCATCGTCGCAGGCGCGAGCCCGATCGTGTCCGGTCGCCCGCCCCGCGGCTGGAGCGGTCAGAATGGAGCATGGCCACTGTGCGCACTCCTGATCCGAACCCGGGCTGGCTCTCCGACGAGGAGCTCGACGAGGTGCGCCGCCGGCTGCCGCTGGTGTACGTCGAGGCGATCCCCGTGCGGGTCGACGGCATGGGCGTCGTCACCGAGGTGGGTGTCTTGTTGCGGGTGAGCCCGGCCGGCGCGATCACGCGCACCCTGGTGAGCGGCCGCGTCATGCACGGCGAGACGCTCCGCGACGCGCTCTTCCGTCACCTGGAGAAAGACCTCGGGCCGATGGCCTTCCCGCAGCTCCCCGCCTCGCCGACCCCGTTCACGGTCGCCGAGTACTTCCCCTTCCCGAGCCCGACCCGGTTCAGCGATGACCGCCAGCACGCGGTGGCCCTCGCCTACGTGGTGCCGGTGACCGGCACGTGCGAGCCGCGGCAGGACGCCCTCGAGCTCACCTGGATGACGCCGGACGAGGCGGCCTCCCAGCGGGTGGCGGACGAACTGGAGGGCGGGCGCGGCGCCCTGCTGCGCGCCGGGCTGGCCTCGGTGGGCGTGCTGCCGTAGCGACGCATCCGCCGATCGGCAAAGGGGGCCGCGCGACGGCGATCCTGTCACCCGAACGGGGACAAAAATGTCCCCCCGCTGTGGGACACGGAGCGCGCGCGGCCACCAGTAGAGTGAGCGGTGTTCGCCGTATGGTGAACGCTTCTCGCGTAACCCGTTCGGGGGTAGAGCCCGGAATCTACCCACGGTGCGCGAGCCAGTGTGATGTCCAGGGGGGACCAACCGCATGGCCGCAGCACCCAGCCGTCGACGCACTCGCTGGCGCCGTCGACTCCGTCAGGCGATGCCCGCGGTGACCTTCCTCACCCTCGCCGGTCTGCTGGCGCCGTTCGCCGTGCTGCAGTCGGCCGTCGCCGCCGAGGGCGATATCGACGAGCCCGTCCTCGTGCAGTTCGAGAAGGATGCGATCCCCGCCAACCCGACGGCCGTCGTGCCCGGCGGCACCGTCACCTACCAGTTCACGATCAACTGCTCCTCGCTCGAGACCGACTGCCTCGACCTGACGCTCGCCGACGTCGTGCCCGAGCCTCTCGACCTGCAGAGCGTCACCACCGCCCAGTCGATCCCCCCGATCGACGTCGACATCACCGGCAACGACTTCAGTGTGCGCATCATGGACGACCTCGGCGGCGGCCGGGTCGGTCTGCAGGCCGGAACCGGCATCCAGATCAACGCCACCGCCACGGTGCCGGCCGACCTCTCTGCCGACTGGAATGGGGTCGTCGTCGACAACACCGCGACAGTGACGGTCGCCAACCGGCAGGACCTCACGCTCGACCCGCCGCGCCCCAACGTCGTCGAGTCGAGCGCTCAGATCGTCTTCGCCGTGACGCGCACCCTCGCCTCGCAGGTCACCAAGACGGTGACCCCCGACCAGGCCACCGCCGTGCTCGGCACGAGCGTCGCCGTCGCCCTCGGGGCCACCAACTCCAGCAACGCCTCCGTCGACGCGCTAACCATCCAGGAGCCGGCCAGCACGGCCTCGACCACGCTCGACCTGCTGCAGCCGACCGGCATCAGCGGCGTCACCATGCCCAGCGGAGCCGACCGCATCCGCGTCGACTGGCACAACGGCAGCAGCTGGACGCTCGGCACCCCCGCCGCGACCGCCGCGCTTCCTGTCGGGGTCGCCCCCGCTGACATCCAGGCCCTGCGCTTCGTGTTCACGAGCTCCACGGGCGGTCGCATCGCCATCGGTGCCACGGCTGCACTCACCCTCGACACCGCGCTCAGCGCGGCAGCGGCCGCCGTGAGCGAGCCGACGACGATCGTCAACACGGCGTCCTCGTGGGTCACGGTCGGGGCCGAGAGCACCACCCCCGTGCAGGCCAGCGATTCGATCGTGATCGGGCCGCCGAGCATCCGCCCGATCGCGACCAAGCAGTTCGACGTGAGCTCGATCATCGGCGGGCAGCAGGTGCGCGTCGACCTCGGTGGCTCGAACGGCGGCGACTTCAGCCTCAAGGAGCTCACCCTCACCGAGCCGGCGCCGGGCACCACCTCGCTCGCCGACCAGGGGCTGACCTTCGACGGCTGGGTTCAGGCCGACATCGAGTGGCCGGTCGGCGCGACGAGCGCCGAGGTCAGCTACCGCTACGAGGGCGACGCCGACTTCAGCGCGCCGATCGTCACGACGACAGCCGACTCGCTTCCCGATCCGGTGGATGCGGCGCTCGTGACCGACATCCGCGTGCGGTTCCTCAGCACCCTGCCCCAGGGCATGGCGCCGGGGCAGTATGCGGTGCTGCCCTTCCTGGCCATGACCGACGTGGTCGTGAGCGACGTGACGACGACCAACACGGTGCGCGTCGACGTCGTCACCCTCGCCGACGAGACCGCGAGCGCCGAGGCCGACGACGATCTCACCCGCCGCACCGCGCGCGTCAACACCCTCATCACCAAGACCGCGAGCCCGGATGCGGTGTACGGCATCGCCGGCGCCACGAGTCTCGTGTCGCTGCCCGCGCGGGTGACTCCGCTGCCGAGCGCCGCCGTCGACCCGACCGCCTCGACCGTCGGGTCGACCGCGCTCGTCGTCACCGACCCGTTCGATACCGGCACGGACGACTTCTGGAACTGGTTCGACCTCAGCGCGATCGTCGCCACCGCGGTGCCCGGAAGCTCGGTGCTCTCGGTCGAGTACTTCGATGGTGCCGACTGGCTGCCGCTGCCCGGCGCCACCGGCGTGGTCGGTCCCTCCTTCCTCTCGACGACCATCGATCCAGCGATCCGCGCCGAGCTCGAGTGCGTGCGGTTCATCTACCGGCACGTCGACTACGACACGCTCGGCACACTGCTGAATCCCGGCTTCAGCGTGCAGCCGAACCTCTCGGTCAGCCTGCGCTCGCAGCTGCGCGACGGCACCGGCGAGGCTGCGTCGGCCAGCCGCACCGAGACCGTCGTCATCGACAACGTCGCGCAGAGCTGGGTGGGCAACCCGACCGCTGACCCCACCGTGGCCACCGACGAGGCGCTCGAGCAGCTCACCCTGCTGCCCACCGTCACCGAGGGCGGCGAAGGTGAGCCGGGCGGCAACGTCACCGCGCTCTCGAAGACCTGGCTCACCGTGCCGAGCACGGGCAGCACCGCGATCAACGCCCGGTCGGCGGAGCAGGCCACGGTCGAGATCAGCTGGGGCACCGGCGGCGCCGCCTTCGACTCGGTCGTGCTGAGCGACACGGCGAGCGATCCCGCGACCACCTCGGTGGCGGAGACCGTCTTCGAGGCCTTCGATCTGGTGCGCATCCCGGCCATCAGCCCGTCGATGGACCCGCTGCTGACCTACGACCGCATCGCGGCCGTCGAGCTCTACCTGCCGGGCACGGGCTGGACCGCGGCCAGCGGCAACCCCTGCGCCGGCAGCGCGTGCGACGGCACCTTCCCCGGCTACACCCTGACCGCGAGCGAGCGCGCCAACGCCACCGGCGTGCGCCTCATCGTCGAGGAGAGCCCGACCCGCGCCAGCCGCATCGGCAGCAACCCGCTCGCGCCGCCCGTCGGCACCGGCGTGGCCCCGTCGATGAGCCTCAGTCGCGACGTCCGCCTCGTCTTCGAGCTGCGCGACGTGCGCCGCAGCGACGCGGCCGTGGCGGTTCTCGGCTCGACCCGCGAGGCCGAGTACAACCTCGAGGGCGCGTTCGGCCAGGTGCGGAACACCGCTCTGATGCAGGGGCGGGATGCCGCCGACGCCGTGCTGCTCACTCGCACCGCGAGCGACGACATGCTCATCCTCGACACCCCGCTGACCGTCGACGTGACCAAGACGTGGGTCGACGGCCCGCTCGGCACCCCGCCGGTCGGTACCCCTCAGGCGCTGTACCCGCGCGCCCGCATGACCGTCGTCGCGACCAACGAGTCGGTCGCGCGGGTCGATGAGCTCGCGATCGTCGACCCGGTCGGCGGCACCGACCCGTTCGACGCGGTCAACCTCTTCGACATCGTGACCCTCACGGTGCCGGCCGGCGCCACGGCGAGCGAGGTGCGCCTCACCCGCGAGGGGGGCTCCGTCGACTCCGTCACGGTCAGCGCCGCGCTCGCGCTCACCACCGCCCAGCTCGCCGATGTCGTCGGCATCGAGGTCGTGCACACCGGACGCATCGACGTTCAGGCGACGACCCGTCTCGTCATCGACACCCAGCTTCGCCCCACCTTCCGCAGCGACCCCGCCACGCAGGTGAACGCGCTCACCAGTGCCGTCATCGACAACACCGCGCAGGCCCGCGTCGTCGACCCGGGCGGCATCTACGCGCCGCCGCTCGGCGAGAGCTCCTACACCCTCCTGGCCGAGGACTCGGCCTCGGTCTCGGTCGTCGACTTCTCCTACGGAGTCACCGCGACCAAGGGCATCGTGGCCGACACGACCGCCACGCCGAGCACGCCCGCGACGCAGATCGAGGGCAACTCGCGCGTCGCGACGGTGACCCTGACGGGCCAGCCCTCCGGTAGCGTCCGCTCGACCGACATGCTGTTCGAGGACGTCAGCCCGACCTTCTGGAACGCCTACACCTTCACCGCGTTCGGAGCGCACTCGTTCGCGACCCCGATCAACCGTGTGAAGCTCGACGTGCTGGTCGGCGTGGACTACACCGTCGATCCCGGAACCGGGGAGCTCGTCGTCGAGTGCCAGGGCAGCACCGTGCTCGACGCCTGCTGGGTTGAGGGCACGCTCGCGAGCTCGCTTGCTCTGCCGACCCTGCCGCCG
Source organism: Microcella sp. (assembly GCA_020216895.1). Lineage (GTDB taxonomy): Bacteria > Actinomycetota > Actinomycetes > Actinomycetales > Microbacteriaceae > Microcella. Next base: position 5,928 of record JAIWOM010000027.1, on the reverse strand, counting down.
GGCGCCACGATCGCCGACATCCGCGGCATCCGCGCGCAGTACACGCGCTCCGACGGCGCGGCCTGGGAGCGCCCGTTCAACCCGACGCAGACCCTGCGCTTCACCGCCACCCGGCGCGACACCCTCGTCGCCCCGGCCGGTGAGCCCGTGCCCTCGACGCTCTACGTCTACACCGAGCCCGCGCCGGGCGAGGCCGAGATCGGCGTGTTCACCAACGACCTGACCGTCACGGCGTGGGCCGACAACGGGGCGGATGCTCCGCTCTGGGAGGTCAGCGACGACGACACCAAGCAGCTCATCTTCCAGCACCGTCCCGCCAAGGTCGAGATCATCAAGACCCCGTTCGGCCCGCTCACCCTCGGCGCTCCGATCCCCTACGAGATCGAGGTCACCAACCGCGGCACCGGCCTCGACAAGCAGCTCACGGGCCTCGAGATCGTCGACCTCATCCCGGTCGACGGCCAGGGGCCGCAGCTGGTGCTCCAGCCCGACCCCGAGACCGGACTGCCCTCGGCGCCGGAGGATGTGGTCGTCATCGAGGTCGTCGATGAGGCGAACCAGCCGGTGCCGGCACCGAGCTTCACGGTCACGCTCGGCACGGCCGAGCCGACCGGGCAGCCGCTCACGATCACCCTCGACCCGTCCTTCGTGCTCGAGCACGACTGGACCATGACGATCAGCGCGCCCCTGCAGTTCCGCCAGTTCTTCGAGGCCGGCAGCGAGTCCGAGGGCTTCGTGCTCAACACCGCGACCGTGACGAGCGACCAGCCGTTCGACGAGTGCACCCCGTCGACCGACGGCGTGCTGCAGACGATGATCACCGAGGTGTCCTCCTGCAGCGCGACCACGCGCGTGTGGGCCCTGCCGAGCGCCCCCATGACGATCATCAAGGGCGTGAAGGGTGTCGAGGCCGGACCGCTCGGCACCGACGGCCTGCCGCTCATCGACCCCGTGACCGGCCGCCCCTATGACGACCTCGGGGTCATCAAGACGGTCGCCAGCAACCCGGCCGACTGCTCGACGCCGACCCTCGACGTCGAGGGCGAGCTCTACTACCGCTACCCCTGCGTGCCGATCACGCGTCCGGGTGGCGTCGAGGAGTGGGTGGGCTACTTCTTCAACGCGGGCAACGTGCGCGTGCACCAGATCTCGTCGATCGACGTGCTCCCGCGCGAGAACGACCGCGGCGTCATCATCAACGACGCCCGCAGCTCACGCTGGGCGCCGATCCTGCTCGAGCGTCCGCGCCTGGTGGGCTACCCCGACGAGGCGATGACCGTCTACTACACCGACCGGCTCGACATGGCGACCCCCGCCTGCAACGGCGCGGACATCCAGAACGATCTCGGCATGTCGCCGACGAGCGACCCCCCGATGGTCGAGTCGTACTGGCCGTGCGTGACCAGTTCCTCGCCGGGCGGGCTGCTCGATCGCGCCGACCCCGCGACGGGGTGGAAGGTCATGCCCCTGTCGCCCTCGGCCGCGCTGCTCGAGAGCGTCGTCGCTCTGAAGTTCGTCATCGACTTCGAGGTGGGCGGCGTGAGCCCCGTCGGGCTGGCACCCGGCGAGGCGGTCGCCGTCGCCTACGAGACCCGCACCGCTCTCGAGCCCGTGCTGCGCGAGACCAACGCCAACCTCGCGCGCGACTCCATCGCGTACAACTCGATCGCCGGTGCCGCGCGCGGCTTCGACGGCGTCAACGACCTGCCCTACCGGTTCGTCACCGAGCCGCGCAAGGTCGGCGTCGCGCTCGCGACCGGTGCCGTCGACCTGGCCAAGGTCGTCGATGGTGCGGGGGAGCGCTTCGCGCCCAGCTCCTTCCAGATCGCGCTCGCCTGCACCGTCGACATCGACGGTGCCGGCACCGAGCACGAGCCCGAGCCGATCCAGCTGCTCAGCAGCACCGGCGCCAACCGCTCGCCGTTCACCCTGACGGGCGATGCGGCCGCGACCCGCATCCTCGGTGTTCCGCTGTACGCGGTCTGCGACGTCAGCGAGGTCGGCACCACCGGGGCGACGACGACCGTCATCGCTCCCGAGCAGGTCGTCTCGCGCGCGCTCGACTCCAGCCCGTCGACCGTGTTCAACCCGAACCCGGCCCTCGACGAGCGCCCCGCGATCGAGCAGAGCACGATCACGAACACCTACGAGGAAGCGTCGCTCACGATCTCGAAGACGGTGAACATGAGCGGCGCGGTCAACGAGGCGGGCAACCCCGTCATGCAAACCAGCTTCTCGTTCAGCGTGGCGTGCACGTACGACAACGGGTCCGGACCGGTCGCCGTGACCATGACGCCGTCGACGTTCACCCTCAACAACGGCGGCTCGCGAACCTACACCGACCTTCCCGCCGGTGCGGTCTGCACCGTGACCGAGACGCAGGCCCGCTCGGCGACCGTCACCAAGGTCGTCACCGTCGGTGGTGTGGCCGGCAGCGCGACCAGTGGCGCGACCGCCACCGGCGTCGTGCTCGCGCCCGACACTGCCCTGGGCGCACCCACGAATGCCGTGGACTACACCAACACGATCGCGGTCGGCTCGCTGACCGTCACGAAGGCGATCACCGGAGCCGGCGCCGCCGAGTACGGCGACGGCGTGTTCACCGTGCGCGTCAGCTGCACGCGGACCAGCGCGGGAGCCACCCCGGCCACCACGGGTGCCCCCGCCAACTCGGTCTGGTGGGGCACGTTCACGCTCGACAACAGCAACCCGCCGAGCTCGCTGAGCCGCACGATCAGCAACATCCCGGCTGGTTCTGTCTGCGCCATCACCGAGCCCGGCAACGCGGGCGCCACGCAGGTGACACTTCCGTCGAACGCGACGATCCTCGCGAACCAGACGGTCAGCCGGACGCTGACCAACCGGTTCGACCTTGCATCGCTCACCGTCGGCAAGACCGTGCAGACCTCGGCTGTCGACGCCGAGGGCAACCCGGTCTACCCGGCGGGTGACTTCGAGTACGAGGTCACGTGCACCTTCCAGTCGCAGACGGTGCTCGCGACGGGCTACAGCAGCTCGCCGATGACCTTCACGCTGCGGCACGGGGAGACGGAGACCCTGACCGGCCTGCCGGCCGGCGGCGCGTGCGCCGTCACCGAGACGAACACGCAGAATGCCGACTCCACCTCGATCCTCCGCACGGTGAACGGCACGCAGACCTCGATCGACGGGGTCACGGCGACCATCGCCTCGCTCGCCGCCGATGCGACGAGCCCGGTCACGCGCAACTCCACGCAGTTCACAAACCGCTACGGGGTGTCGAGCTTCACCATCTCGAAGGACGTCATCGGTGGTGGCGTCAGTCAGTTCGCGCCGGCATCCTTCACCGCCGCGCTGTACTGCGAGACCGCCGACGGCGTCGTCGCCTTCGACGGCGATGTCACGGTGGCCGCCGATGGTGTGACGACGATCGAGAACCTCGCCGACGGCTCGACCTGCACCGTCTTCGAGCGGGATGTCGAGCTCACCGGCGCGGATGCGCACCGCATCGTCGACGACAGCGGCACCGCGACCGACGGCTCGGTGATCGATGGAACGGACATCGTGATCACGGCCGACCAGCCCGGCCGCGTCATCCTGGAGAACTACTACCTGACCGGCGACCTCGAGGTCAGCAAGACCGTCCTCGGCGCGGGCGCGACCTTCGGCGACGGCCCGTTCGAGGTGACCCTCGCCTGCGAGCGCGACGGCATCGCGGTCGACCTGGTCGGCGGCGCCACCCGGAGCATCGCGGCGGGCGGCACCGCCCGCTACTCGATGCTGCCCTCGGGCGCCGAGTGCACGCTCACCGAGACCGGTCCGGCCGGTGCCACCTCCAGCCGCATCCTCGACGGGAGCGGTACGGAGCTGACCGACGATGCCGCCACCGGTACCGGCTTCACCGTCGTGGTCGACCCCGCGGTGCTGCTCGACAACCAGGATCAGCCCGGCTTTGAGGTCGAGAACACCTTCGAGCTCGCGAGCCTGAGCGTCACCAAGGCGGTCGACAGCGACGCGGTCGACCAGGCGGGCACGCCGATCGAGTACGGCCCGTTCCCGGTCGCCGTGGACTGCCTCTTCGAGGGTTCCGCGGCCTACGGCACCGGCTACGACGCCGACACCCCGATGACCGCGATCCTCGCCGACGGCGACACCTGGACCATCGAGGGCCTGCCGAACGGGGCCTCCTGCACGGTCACGGAGACCGACGCGATGGATGCCGACAGCACGACCCTCACGGTCGTGGTCGACGGCGGCGACCCGACGACCGTCGACGGTACGACGACCATGGTGACCCTCGGCACGAGCACCGCCGTGGCCATCGACAACGCCTACACGGTCGGCCAGCTGACGGTCACCAAGGCCGTCACCGGGGCCGGCGCCGATGCCTGGGCGGATGCCCCCTACGAGATCGTCGTGCGCTGCGTGCTCGACGACGCGAGCGGCGAGCGCACGGTGTTCGAGCAGACCTACGCGCTCGAGCGCGGCGACGACCCCGTCGTGATCGACGGTCTCGCCACCGGCGCGCTGTGTTCGGTCACCGAGACGAAGACGGGCGGAGCATCCCTGACCCGCATCACCGTCGACGGCGGCGAGCCCTTCGCCGGCCTCGAGGGCGAGGTGCTGATCGACGGCCCCACGCACTCCGTGACCGTCACCAACCGCTTCGACCTCGGCGAGGTCGCGGTCTCCAAGGTGCGCGACGGCCTCGGTGCGGCGACCTGGGGGGCCGGGCCGTTCGAGGTCGAGCTCTCCTGCACGCGCACGATCGACGGCGCAGACCCGGTCGCGATCGCGATCCCGGGCGGAGCGACGCGCGAGCTGAGTTCCGACACCCTCTTCGAAGCGAGCTGGACGGGCCTCCCGCACGGTGCCGTCTGCTCGATCGAGGAGACCCGCACCGCCGGGGCGACCTCGACCGCGATCGACCTCGAGACCGTCGAGGTGGGGGAGAGCCCGGTCGGCTTCGTCATCACCAACACCTTCGATGTCGGCAGCGTCGTCGTCACCAAGACCTTCGCGGGTGACGGCACCGGCCTCTTCGTCCGCGACGACTTCGAGGCAAGCCTCGCCTGCACGCTCGAAATCGACGGGCAGGTGACGGCTCTCGAGATCCCGGGCGGCGCGACCCGTGCGCTCACCGCCGGCAACGGCTACACCAACCGCTGGGACGACCTGCCGGCGGGCGCCGCCTGCACCGTGGTCGAGTCGCGCACCGGCGGGGCCACCGAGAGCGTCGTCACCGGAGGCGAGCTCACCGTCGAGGCGGACGTCGAGCACGAGGTCTCCATCGAGAACACGTTCCTGCTCGCGGCCTTCTCGATCACCAAGGAACTCGCCGGTCCGTTCGCCTTCGAGGCGCGGGACTCGATCTTCGTCATCGAGACCTCCTGCCTGTGGGAGCGCGACGGCGAGATGGTCCCGATGCTGCCCGGCGACTGGTGGCTCGACGGAGCGGGCGGCGGCGAGCAGATCGAGGGCGACCCCGGTACCGACCCGACCGATCCGGTCGAGCCGCCGACGAGTGTGCGGCACGAGATCTCGGCCGGAACCACGGTGCTCTTCGAGAACCTGCCGGCCGGATCGGTCTGCTCGATCTCCGAGATCGACGGCGGCGGCGCCACGGCGCACCTGCTGTGGGCCGGCGGCGTGCTGCAGCTCGGCGATCTTGCGCTCTCCGGCGGCGCGAACGACTCCACCCTCACCAACGTGTTCCTCACCACGCTCGCCCTGACGGGTGTCGAGATCGTGTTCGCACTGTGGCTGATCGGTGGCCTGTTCTTCGTCGGCACGGTGCTGCTGCTGATCGCGCGTCGTCGGGCGGCCGCCTCCTAGGCCGTTCCGGCACGAACGCGACGGGCCCCGGTGGATGCTCCACCGGGGCCCGTCGCCCGTTGCGGGTCCGCGTGGCGCGCGTCAGCGCCCGCGGCGCTGCCCGCCCGAGGCGTT
>JAIWOM010000026.1 GCA_020216895.1 Microcella sp. | reverse complement strand
GCCCACCCGCGCAGCCACGCGGTCGCGGCACCCACCGTCAGCTCGTGCATAGCGCCGCCAGTCTAGGCCGCGCGCCCGGGCACCCGCCCCCTGCGGGCGCAGGCGGGGCGGCGCAGCCAGGGTTGTCGGGATGGCGACGCCGTTCTCGCAATGTGCCTCCGGCGGCATGTGCAGTGAGAGGCACATTGCGGAATCAGGGCGGCCGGAGGGATCACGACGGAGAAAGGCCAGCAGTGGTGCGTCCGCGCAGCGGGTGCGGGCCCGAGGCGGCTACTCGCGCCGCTCGTGGCGCACGGGGAGGACGTGCGAGGGCGGGGAGCCGTGGACCGGGGGGAACTCGCAGGTGAAGCGACCCTCGTAGCCGAACAGGAAGCCGAGGACGCGGTTGCGCACGCTCAGGCGGATCACGTACTCGCCCGTCGCGTCGTCGAACGACTCGCGCAGGTCGGCTCGACCCGAGAACAGCATCGGGAACCGGAAGCCGAGGGGGCCGGCATAGAAGCGCTGCGCATCGGAGGTCAGGTGCAGCGACCCGTCCGGCTCTGCACGCAGTTCGAGGTCGACCGCGAGGTGCTGGTGGGTGCCGAGGTAGTCGACGATCCGTCCGTCGCGGCCGCGGATCATGGTCGCGTCGAAGCGGCCGGAGCGCCCGGGCCGGTCGGGGTACGCGAAGGTGCGCACGAACGTCACCGTCTCGCGCCCGAGCGGGTCGCGGTACGGGTAGTTCTCGACCGTGAAGGGAACGTGCTCGCCCGGGTAGGGGGCCAGGATGTTGCGGATGCGTCCGATGTGCAGGAACGGCACCGTCCACCACGGCCCTCGACGGATGCGCGACATCACGCCGCGACCGACGCAGGCGTACCCGGCCGCGAGACCGACGCCGAACCGGCGCTGCAGCATCGGATGCAGCCGCGTGAAGTCGTCGCCCATCGCGCGGGCGAACATGCTGCGGGCGTCGTCGCTCACGGCGCGTCCAGTCCGACGAGCGTCGCAGGAGCGTCGCGCAGGGCCTCCGGCCTCCCGATGCTCCACACGCAGTCGCGGGCCCGCGGCCGGTCCCCCCGCCCGGGCAGCGCCATGCGCCAGAGCGGCCAGCGCTCCGGCTCGTCGCCGCGCTCGGCCCAGCGCCGGAGGCGCGCGAAGCTGCAGGCGGTCATCCAGGCGACGAGGGGCCGCACGAGCACGCGGTCGAGCAGCGACCCCCAGCCGGGCGCGTAGTCGTAGCCGGTGATGAAGCGAACGCCACCGTCGACGGGCTCGTAGCGCCAGTAGCCGCGACCGTCGCGCAGGGGTGAGAGCCGGTCGCGCGTCGTGAACCGCAGCGCCGAAGTGCGGGCGCCATTGGCGCCCTCGCGGGTGCCGAGCGCGATGCCGGCTCCGCGGATCGTGCGGACGAGCATCCCCCGCTCGTAGCGGAAGCGCCACTGGCCGTCGTCGCCCCGCTCGGTCGGGACGATGCGGCTGAAGCGCGCGTCCCAGCGGGCGTGCGCCGTCGGATCCTGCGTGAGCCGCCAGACCGTTTCGATGTCGGCCGCGATCACGGTCTCGACCCGGATCGCGCGCGTGCCCACGGGGTCAGTCTGGCACGCCGTTCTCGAGGCATCATCAGAACGCCGACGGCCCCGCCTCCCGAAAGGGGCGGGGCCGTCGTCAGCAGGATGCGGGGCTAGAGCCCGGCGATGATCTCGCGCATCAGCGCAGCAGCCTCGCTCGGGGTCTTGCCGACCTTCACGCCGGCGGCCTCGAGGGCCTCCTTCTTCGCCTGGGCAGTACCGGCCGAGCCGGAGACGATGGCACCGGCGTGGCCCATCGTCTTGCCCTCGGGCGCCGTGAAGCCGGCGACGTAGCCGACGACCGGCTTGGTGACGTTGGCGCGGATGAAGTCGGCCGCGCGCTCCTCGGCGTCGCCGCCGATCTCGCCGATCATGACGATCGCCTTCGTCTCGGGGTCAGCCTCGAACGCGGCGAGCGCATCGATGTGCGTGGTGCCGATGATCGGGTCGCCGCCGATGCCGATGGCCGTCGAGAAGCCGAGGTCGCGCAGCTCGTACATCATCTGGTAGGTCAGGGTGCCCGACTTCGACACGAGGCCGATCGGGCCCTTGCCGGTGATGTTCGCCGGGGTGATGCCGACGAGCGCCTCGCCCGGCGTGATGATGCCGGGGCAGTTCGGGCCGATGATGCGGGTGCGGTTGCCGGTCGCCTGGGCGTGGGCCCAGACCTCGGCGGTGTCCTGCACCGGGATGCCCTCGGTGATGATCACGAGCAGCGGGATGCCCGCGTCGATGGCCTCGAGGGAGGCGTCCTTCGAGAAGGCCGGCGGCACGAACGCGATCGAGACATCGGCACCGGTGGCGGCCATCGCCTCGGCGACGGTCGCGAACACGGGCAGCTCGACGGTCGAGCCGTCGGCCGCGGTGTGGGAGACGGTCGTGCCGGCCTTGCGGGCGTTGACACCGCCGACGACCTGGGTGCCCGCCTTCAGCATGAGCGCAGTGTGCTTGGTGCCCTCGCCGCCGGTGATGCCCTGGACGATGACCTTCGAGTCCTTGTTCAGGAAGATCGACATGTTCCGTTCCTTACTTCGCGGCGAGCGCGGCGGCCTTGTCGGCGCCGTCGTCCATGGTCGTGGCGAGGGTGACGAGCGGGTGGGCGGCCGCGGCGAGGATCGCACGGCCCTCCTCCACCTGGTTGCCGTCGAGGCGGACGACGAGCGGCTTGGTGGCCGCGTCGCCCAGCAGCTCGAGGGCCTTGACGATGCCGTCGGCGACCGCCACGCACGAGGTGATGCCACCGAAGACGTTGACGAACACGCTCTTGACCTGGGGGTCGCCGAGGATCACGTCGAGACCGGCCGCCATGACCTCGGCCGAGGCTCCGCCGCCGATGTCGAGGAAGTTCGCCGGCTTCACGCCGCCGTGCTTCTCGCCCGCGTAGGCGACGACGTCGAGGGTCGACATGACCAGGCCCGCACCGTTGCCGATGACACCCACCTCGCCGTCGAGCTTCACGTAGTTGAGGTCGTGCTGCTTGGCCTTCGCCTCGAGCGGGTCAGCCGCATCCTTGTCTTCGAGAGCCTCGTGCTCGGGCTGCCGGAAGCCGGCGTTCTCGTCGAGGCTGACCTTGCCGTCGAGCGCGACGATGTCGCCCGCGCCGGTCAGCACCAGCGGGTTCACCTCGACGAGCGTCGCGTCCTCCGCGGTGTAGACCCCGTAGAGGGTGACGAAGACGGGCGCGACCTTCTCGACCAGCTCGGCCGGGAACTTCGCGGCGACCGCGATCTCACGGGCGACCTCGAGGGTGATGCCCACGGCCGGGTCGACGGCGACGCGCGCGAGGGCCTCGGGGCGCTCCTCCGCGAGCTGCTCGATCTCCATGCCGCCCTCGTAGCTGCACAGAGCCAGGTAGTTGCGGTTGGCGCGGTCGAGCAGCACCGAGAAGTAGTACTCCTCCGTGATGTCCGCCCCCGCGGCGACCATGACGCGCTTGACCACGTGGCCCTTGATGTCGAGGCCGAGGATGGCGCGGGCCGCGGCCTCGGCATCCTCAGCGGTCTTGGCGACCTTGACGCCGCCGGCCTTGCCGCGACCGCCCGTCTTGACCTGCGCCTTGACGACGGTTACGCCGCCGATGCGCTCGGCGGCCGCACGGGCCTCCTCAGGAGTGTCGGCGATGATGCCCGGCAGCACGGGAACACCGTGCTTCTCGAAGAGATCCCGGGCCTGGTACTCGTAAAGATCCACGCTGCTCGTCCCATCCGCGTGCGAAAAGAGAGGGTAAAGGGGATGCGGTCGGTCTCCACCGTGAGCATCCCCGCGGGAGAGATTTCTCGATATCGAGACAAATCGCAGGCTTAACTGTACCGCCGCCGCCGAGACCACTCGACCGCCGGCCGGCTCAGGCCGCCCGGTGACGGCGGACCACCAGCGCCGTCACATCCTGGTGCGTCCTCGACCCGACCCGATCGCGCATCGCCGAGATGAACGCCTCGGGGTCGCGGGCGGATGAGGCTGCCGCCGCCAGCCGCTCGAGGGCCCCCTCGCCGCCGCCGACGAGGTCGAGGGCCCCGTCGCTGACGACGACGAGAGCATCGCCCTGCTCGAGCGTGCGGCTCGCCACAGGCCTGGACGCAGAGACCGATGCACCGAGCGGCGGTGCCGTGGAGGGCAGCACCTGACGCGAGCCATCGACACGCAGGATGACAGCGAGACCGTGCCCGGCGTCGACGTAGTGGAGGGCCCCCGTCGCCGGGTCGATGCGCCCATGGAACACGGCGACCGCCGTGTCGTGGTCATCGGGGTCAGCGCCCAGGGCGCGAGCGGCGGCGGTGATCGAGCGGCTGACCTCGTCAGCGCCACCGTGGTCGTCGACCGGCGCCGACGACCGCAGGGCCGCCCGCACGGTCGCGGCGAGCACCGCCGCGCCCGCATCGGTGTCCCGCGCGTCGCCCAACGACAGGGTGATCCCCGCGTCGGTCGCGCTCCAGTCGACGAACTCGGCACCGAAGCCCCGTTCGGCGACACTGAACCCGGCAACGCTCCACCCGGCGCTCGTCGCAGCCCGATCAGGCATCAGTCGGCGCCGCACGCGGGCTCCTCGGGCGAGCTCGCGGCTCACCGAGAGCTCCTGCTGCACGAGCGCGGTGAGGTCGCGCAGGACGGTCTCATCTCGAGCGGAGAACGATCGCGGCTCCGAGTCGTAGATGCAGAAGGCACCGATCCGTTCTCCGCCCGCGGAGTAGAGCGGGAGGCCCGCATAGAACCTGTGATCGGACTCGAGGATCACCGACGCTCGGGGGTCGGCTCCGATGTCCGGAAGGACATAGGCGCTGTCCTGCGTGATGGTGACGTTGCACAGGGATCGGGCTCGCGGCACGGTCCGGCTGCCGCCGCCCGCGAGCGACCGCGACCACGCTCGGTCGCGATCGATGAGGTTGACAGCCGAGTTGCCCACCCGGAACAGCTCGATGGCGAGCCGGGTGACGCGATCGAATCGATCATCGTCCGGGTGCTCGAACACATGCATGTCCTCGAGGGCGCGCTGCCTCCTGAGTTCCGCCGGTACATCGGCCGTGGTCGCGGCCGTCGCGGTGGGCACCGCGAACGACCGGGCGTGGGCCCGGGCACGCACGAGCTCCCACTCCGTGATCGATCCGTGGCTCCTCACGCGCGCCAGGTCGACGAGGTCGCGGAGGCGGGAGAGAACCTCCGCCCCCTCCGAGATCACCGGCTCGTCCAGGGGCGCCGGGGCCGCTGCGGCGGCGATGACCTCGAGCCGATCGTCGCGCACGCTCATCAGCAGCGAGCAGACCGCGGCCCCGTCCGGCTCGCCATCCGGGAACACCGCGTCGAGCATGGTGTCGACGGCCCGCTCCACGGCCGAGCGATCTGCTGCGTCGACGTCCCCCGCCTCGTGCCACAGCTCGTCGATCAGGGCCCGCACGGCCGAGCGCGGTGAGCCCTCGCGGGTCAGACGGATCGACCGGGACACCAGCTCAGTCATGGCGATGCCCTCCGGCGCCGATCGGCGCGGTGCCGCGGCGCCTCCGTGTCCCCGACCTGGAGTCGCCCCGCAGCACCGTCTCCGCACTCTCGTTCCGCATCGTCGCGCCCCCGTTCTGGTCGACGCCCCCAGTCTGTCAAAGGAGGGGGCTCGGCGCGAGGGTGGGATTGAGCGACCCTCAGGCGGTGTCGCGCCGCACGATCAGCACCGTCACGTCATCGGCGCTCGTGCCCCGCGCGCGCGCCCGGATCGCGTCGATGATCTCCCAGGGGTCCTGGGCCAGCAGCGCCAGCGTCACCAGGTTGTCCAGCGACCCCAGGGTGCCGTCGTAGAGGTCGAGCACGCCGTCGCTGACGACGATCAGGGTGTCACCCGGATCCAGCTGGACGGTCTGCACCTTCCAGTCGGTCTCGTAGTCGACGCCGAGCGGCGGCGAGGTCGACCGCAGCCGCTCGGAGGTGCCGTCGGCGTGGGCCACGATCGAGAGGCCGTGCCCGGCATCCACGTAGCTGAGCAGGCCCGAGTCCATGTCGAGCCGGGCGTGGAAGGCGGTGACGAAGACGCCGGCATTGTCGAGGTCGACCGTGAGTGCCGCCGATGCGGCCTCGACGGCGCCCGCGACATCGCCGAAGCGGGCGGCCGAGCGCAGCACGGCGCGCACGGTCGCCGCGATGATCGCCGCCGCGATCCCCTTGCCCATCGCATCGGCGAGCGTGAGCGCGGCGCCCTCGCCGACGGGGTACCAGTCGTAGAAGTCGCCGCCGACGGCGCGGGCGGGGATGCACACGCCGGCCGTGTGCCAGCCCGGCAGGCTCAGCAATTGGTGCGGCAGCAGGCCCTGCTGCACCTCCGAGGCCCTGCTCAGCTCCTGGCTGACGGTGAGCTCCTGCTGCACCCAGCTGGCGAGATCGCGCAGCATCTCGGCCTCGCGCGCCGAGAAGTGCCGCGCCTGCGAGTCGTAGACGCAGAAGGCGCCGATGCGCTTGCCGCCGGGTGCGTAGAGCGGGAAGCCGGCGTAGAAGTTCAGCAGCCCCGGCACCATCTTGTGCGCGTGCACCGGATCGGCCCCGATGTCGGCGACCACGAGGGGAGCGTCATCCTGGATCGTCACCGTGCACATCGACTCATCGCGCGGGATCTCGACGACGGCCCGACCCGCGACCGACTTCGCCCACTGGCGGTCGCCGTCGATGAGGTTGATCGCCGCCGACTCGACGCCGAACAGCTGGCGGGCGAGCCGGGTGACACGGTCGAAGCGCTCCTCCGGCGGGGTGTCGAGGATGCCCATGTCGTCGAGCGCGCGCTGACGGGCGATCTCGTCGATGACGCCCGCGATCGAGATCGACGGCATCGCCTTCCGCGAGCGGGTCGTGGCGGCCTGCCGCCCGCGCACGATCGTCCAGTGCTTCAGCCCGTCGATGCGGCGGAGCTCGAGGCTGTCGGCGAGCGACTGCATGATCGGGATGCCCCGCCCGCGCTCGGCCTCCCCGCCGGGCATCGCGCGCTCGCGGAGGTCGACGTGGTCGACGCGACCTTCATCCGTGACGGTCGTCTCGATGCGATCGTCGTAGACGACGACCGTGAGCGTGAAGTCGATCGGGTCGCCCATGTTGGCGTGCTGGACGACATTGGCCGCCAGCTCTACGATCGCGAGCTCGGCGGCCATCAGGTCGGCGGGGCTGAGATCGGGCACGTAGCCCCAGACGGTCGCGAGGGCGTCCTGCACCGTGTCGACCGAGTCGGGCGGCGAGTGCAACCGGAAGGTCCGGCGGACCAGCTCAGGCATGCGGGAACGCGGCGCCCACCGAGTCGAAGCTCTGCAGCACCGTGCCCATGTTGGTCAGCTCGAGCACGAGCTGCGCCTGCTCGGCGGGGCGCACGAGGCGCAGATCGCCGCCGGATGCCCGCACCGACTTGAGCCCGGCGACGAGCGCCCCGAGCCCCGAGGAGTCGAGGAAGACGACCTGCGACAGGTCGACAGCGACGTTCGGGTGATTGCCGTCGACGGCCTGCTCGATCGCCTCGCGCATGCGCGCGGCCGTGACCATGTTGAGGCGCCCGGAGACCGTGACCTCGGCGACCCCGAAGGGGTGGTGCACCACCGTGATGTCCAAAGGGCCCTCCTCGTCGTTCGCCCTGGCATGAATCTACATCGGTTTGGAGGCGAAAGACCCCCCGCGAAAGGGGCTCGAGACGCTCAATGCGACGCCGCATCGTTCCGGCAGAGAACGCGAAGCGCAGCGACCGCGCTCGGTGCGCGAAGCGCAGCGCGCCGCAGGAGCGGCGGCGCGCCAGACGGCTCAGAGCTTCTCGATCGGGGCGATCTTGATGAGGAGACGCTTGCGCCCCGCGGTGTCGAACTGCACCTCGGCGATGCTCTTCGGGCCCGCTCCGGTCACGCCGCTCACGGTGCCCTCGCCGAAGTCGACGTGACGGATGCGGTCGCCGACGGCGAGCGTCAGGTCGCCGTTGTCGCGCACGGTGCTGGTGACCCGGTTCGCCCACTCGGTCTTCGGCTTGCCGGGCGGCAGCGACGCGGTGTACCGGAACCCGTCGCGCCCCGAGCCGAGGCTGCGCGCGCTGGAGCGGAAGCCGCCCCCGCCGCCGGGCGATTCGCGCCAGTCGATGAGCTCGGAGGGGATCTCCTGCAGGTACCGACTGGGGCTCGCGACGATGGTGTCGCCGAAGGTCGAGCGGGTCATGGCGAGGCTGAGGTGCAGCTTCTTGCGCGCGCGCGTGATGCCGACGTAGAACAGGCGGCGCTCCTCGGCCGGGCCGCCCGGCTCGGCGGCACTCATCTGGTGCGGCAGCAGGTTCTCCTCGACCCCGGTGATGAAGACGGCGTCGAACTCGAGCCCCTTCGCCGTGTGCAGGGTCATCAGCGAGACGGTGCCGCTCGCGTCGTCGAGCTCGTCGGCCGCGGCGACGAGCGCCACCTCGGTGAGGAAGTCGACGAGCCGGCCCTCCGGGTTGTTCTTCTGGAAGTCGCGGGTCACTGCCACGAGCTCCTCGACGTTCTCGGCGCGCGCCTCGTCCTGCGGGTCGCGACTCGCGCGCAGCAGCTCGAGGTACTTCGTGCGCTCGAGGATCGTGGTGAGGACATCCGGAACCGCCATCGTGGCCACGCCGTCGCCGAGCTCGTCCAGCAGGCCCGAGAGCTCGAGGATCGCCGCCGTCACCTTCGGCCCGAGCCCGAGGGCGGCCGCGTCGCGCAGGGCGTCGTGCATGGTGCCGCCGAGCTCATCGGCGTGGGCGGCGAGCGCCGTCTCGGTCGCCGGCCCGATGCCGCGCTTCGGGGTGTTCAGGATGCGCCGCATCGCCAGACCGTCGGCCGGGTTCGCCACCGCGACCAGGTAGGCCATGAGGTCTTTGATCTCGGCGCGCTCGTAGAACTTCGTGCCGCCGAGCACGCGGTAGGGCACGCCCGAACGGATCAGGATCTCCTCCAGCGCGCGGGTCTGCGCGTTGGTGCGGTAGAACACGGCCATCTCGCTGTAGGGCATGCCGTGCTCGTGCAGGCGCGCGATCTCGTCGGCGACGAACTGCGCCTCGTCGTGCTGCGTGTAGCCGGTGAAGCCGACGATCGGGTCGCCCGCGCCGACCGCCGTGAAGAGATTCTTGGCGATGCGGTCGAAGTTGTTGGCGATGACCGCGTTGGCCGCGTCGAGGATCGTCTGGGTCGAGCGGTAGTTCTGCTCGAGCAGCACGACCTCGGCGCCGGGGAAGTCGCGCTCGAACTCGACGATGTTGCGGATGTCCGCACCGCGGAACGCGTAGATCGACTGGTCGGAGTCGCCGACGACGGTGAGGCTCGCGGCGGGGATGCCCCCGCTGGCGTCGAGCTCGACGCGGGTGTCGGCAGGCACGTGCACCGGCTCGACCGGCCGGGTCAGCTCGCGGATCAGCGCGTACTGGGCGTGATTCGTGTCCTGGTACTCGTCGATCAGGATGTGCCGGAACCGCCGCTGGTAGAGCGCCGCCACGTGCGGGAACGCGCGGAACAGGTACACGGTCTGCGCGATCAGGTCGTCGAAGTCGAACGCGTTCGCGCGCCGCAGCTCGGCCGTGTAGCGCCGGAACAGCTCGAGGAACATCACCTCGGTGGGATCGTTCGGGTTCAGCTGCCGGCTGTAGCCCTCGGCGTCGACCAGCTCGTTCTTCAGGCGCGAGATCTTGCCCGCCACGGCGCTCACCGTGAAGCCCATCGTGTCGGCCTGCATCTCTTTCACGAGCCGCTTGATGAGCGCGCGCGAGTCGGCCGAGTCGTAGATGGTGAACGCCGCGCCGAAGCCGAACTGCTCGGCCTCGCGGCGCAGGATGCGCACGCACGCGGAGTGGAACGTCGAGATCCACATCCCCTGCGCCGCCTCGCGGCCCACGAGCAGTTCGACGCGCTCGCGCATCTCGGCCGCCGCCTTGTTGGTGAACGTGATGGCGAGGATCTGGCTCGGCCAGAGCTCGCGGTCGCGGATCAGCCGGGCGACCCGGCGCGTGAGCACGGCGGTCTTGCCCGACCCGGCACCGGCGACGATGAGCAGCGCCTGCGCCCGGCTCAGCACCGCGGTGCGCTGCTGCGGGTTCAGCCCGTCGAGCAGGGGGTCGGCGTCGGCGACGGATGCGGAGGCGGGGGTGCTCATGACCGCCCCAGTCTAGGTCGCGCCCCCGACCGGGTCGCGGCGAGCATCCGGTCGCCCCGCGGAGGACGGGCGGCGTCAGAGGGACGCGCGCACCTCGAGGGCGAGATCGGGGTGGTCGGCGAAGACACCGTCGAGACCGGTGCGCATGAGGGCGCCGAACCAGGTGTGCCAGTCACCGTGCGCCGCCCCCGCCGAGCCCACCCGGCAGGGTGCGGGCAGGAAGCGGTTCTCGGGTCGGAGGGTCCAGGTGTAGACGCCGAGGCCGGCCGCGTGGGCGCGGTCGACGAGGTCGGAGGCCGCGAGCCCGCCGCCGATCGAGCGCCAGGCAGAGCCCGGCCGGTCGGTCTCCTTCGGCGCCGCCTTCACGAGCAGAGCCGTGTCGACGCTGATGCCGTCGATGCCGGCGGCGCGCAGCCGGGCGAGCCCTGCGCCGGTGAGGTGCCCGGCGTACGAGAGGGCGGCGCGGCCGTAGCGCGCGACGAGGTCGGCCGGGCTGCCCGCCTTCTCGAGCAGGTACACGTACGCAGCGGGCAGGCCGCGCTGCTGCAGCTGCCCGAGCACCGTCTGCTCGAACGCCTCGACCACCAAGCGGCCCGGATGCTCTGCCGCCCACGGCGCGAGCTCGGCTGCCAGCAGCTCGTCGAGCGGCAGGCCGATGCTCGCGAAGTAGGTGGCGTGCTTGACCTCGGCGACGAGGCGCACGGGCACGCCCGAGGGAGCCGGTGCGGCCTCGGCGAGCATCCCGAGCAGGTCGCGAAGCCGCACGAGCGGGTAGTGCCCGTCGAACCGGGTCGAGGCGCCCCGCACCTGCGGCAGCCGCTCGCGCGCGCGGAGAGTGCTCAGCTCGGCCCAGGTGAAGTCCTCGGTGAACCAGCCGGTGAGCCGCTGCCCGTCGATCTCGCGCGTCGTGCGCCGATCGGCGAACTCGGGCCGGTCGGCGACGTCGGTGGTGCCCGAGATCTCGTTCTCGTGCCGCAGCACGAGCTCGCCGTCGCGCGTGGCCACGATGTCGGGCTCGATGGCCTCGGCCCCGAGGGCGAGCGCGAGCCGGTAGGCGGCCGCGGTGTGCTCGGGCCGGTAGCCGCTCGCCCCGCGATGCGCGACGACGAGGGGGCGCGGATGCTCGCGCGCGGTCTCGGGCGTGTGCTCGGTCACCCCGCCCACGGTACGGGAT